>DAISXX010000036.1:0-9011 GCA_036825695.1 Patescibacteria group bacterium
GACCGAAAGGACGAGGAGGGATTGCACTCGGAGTTCTCCGCCATTCGCCCCCGTATTTCGAACGTGGTGTTCATGGGCATGGGCGAGCCGCTCGCGAACTACGAGAACGTAAAGACGACGCTCAACGTTTGGCTCGCGAACACCGACCTCGGCGTCACGCGCATTACGGTCTCGACGGTCGGCGTGCTTCCCCGCCTCGAGCAGATGCTCACCGACAAGGACTGGCCGCACGTGCGTCTCGCCGTATCGCTCCACTCGGCCGTCGCGGAAACGCGCAAGCAGATCGTCCCGACGTCCTACGACGACTTTCTCCCCAAGCTCGCGGACTGGGCGCGTCGCTATCTGAAAATCCTCGGCAACCGCCGCCACCACCTGACGTTCGAGTACGTGATGCTGAAGGACGTCAACGACACGGACGCGCACGCGAAGGCGCTCGCCGCGTTCGTCCACTCCATTGGCAACGTGCGCTGCAATCTCATCCCCTATAACCTCACGGACTGCGAGTTCACCCGCAGCGAGGACTCGCAGATCGCCCGATTCCTCCGCATTCTCGAAGACGCGGACGTGATCGCGACGCGCCGCCGCACGATGGGCGACGACATCGCGGCCGCGTGCGGGCAGCTGATCGTCTTGACGAAAAAAAGCGAAGCGTCGAGCGACTGAACCGTCGCTCGGTTTTTCGTTCTGTGGATATTCGGCTCATTTTGCGACGCAACCGGAGCTTGACACGATGTTCGTGGGGGTGTAGTTTGTGTACATGAGACACAAACACACCGCCCTATGAGACGTGCGACCGAACAAAACATCCGGGTGGCGACCGACGCCGTCATCTTCACGGTTCGCCGCGGCGAGCTGATGGTGCTCCTCATCCAGATGAAGAAGGAGCCGTACGTCGGCAAATGGGCCGTCCCGGGCGGCATGCTCGAGCAGAACGAGACCAGCGATGGAGCCGCGCGACGCATCCTGAAGACGCAGACCGGCGTCACGGAGGCGCACCTCGAGCAGCTCGCGACGTTCGACGATCCGAAGCGCGACAAGCTCGGGCGCGTGATCAGCATCGCCTACGTGGCCCTCGTGACGAGCGAGAACGTGATCCTGAAGACCAGCGAGAAGTACCAGGACGTCCGCTGGTGGCCGGCCGCCAAGCTTCCTCCCCTGTCGTACGACCACAGGGACATGGCGCGCGTGGCGGTCGGACGACTCCGGGCCAAGCTGGAGTACACCAACGTGGTGTGGAGCCTGCTTCCGCCGCAGTTCACGCTGACGGAGCTGCAGGAGATCTACGAGATCATCCTCGGCCGCGTCCTCGACAAGCGCAACTTCCGCCGCCGCCTGCTCGATCTCGGGATCGTCACCGGCACGGGATCCAAGCGCCTGGGCGGGGCGCACCGTCCGGCGGAGCTCTACAAGTTCAAGCATCGCTCCATGGAATACATCGACATCCTCTAGGGGAACGGCGGCCAATTCGGCCGCCTCTCTCCGGGAGCCTAGTTCGTGTATATATTACAAGATCAATCGCGACCAGCTCTTGCCCCGCCTCCGGGCGTACTCGATACGACGGGGCGCGAGCTGCGCACGATGGACGTACGCCGCGACGCCTCACGGGTGACCCATGTCCGACCTCTCGCTCATTCCCCACCTCCGCGGATGTCTCGCCGCCGTCGCCCTCGGCGACGCGATCGGGCTTCCGTGGGAACTCAAGACCGCGGAACAGATGTTCGCCGAAACGGACGGCCTCGGCGTCGTCGGGGTGAACGCGATCCCCGACGACCACGCGTTCTCCTCGTTGCGCGGTCTCCCGCTCGGAAGCACGAGCGACGACTGGGCGACCACCGGCGGCACGGTGCGCGCGCTCCTCTCCTGCCGAGACCCGTCGAGTCCCGCGTTCCGCCACATCGTCGCGCGCGAATACGCGCACGAGCTGCTGCGCACCGGCGGCAAAGGCTGGGGCACGGGGACGAAGGCCGCGATCACCGACATGGACGCGTGGCTGCGCGGAATTCCCGGCCACCGCTCGCCCGTCGATCCGGTCGTGCCGACCGAAGGGGTCGGATCCGCGAACGGCGTCGCGATGCGCATCGCCGGATACGGGATCGTCCACGGCATCTGGCGGATGTCCCGCCCGCTCGAAGTCGACGTCGTCGAGAACGGCCGGATGACGCACGGCGACCCGCGCGCCTCGGTCGCCGCCTACGCGGTGGCCGAAACGATCCGCGCGATGGTGGCGCGCCTCGCCGCGGGCGAGTCGCCACAGCGCATCGGCGACCAGTTCCGCACGCTCGTCCAGCTTGCAGAACTCGTCGAAACGGTCGCCCGCCTCGAGTCCGACCTCCACGTCGAGCCGACGGTCAGCCGTGCCCTCTCGTGCCTGCGCGAGCCCGGCGTCCTCTCCTCCGCGACCATCCTCCGCCGCACGGTCGGGACGAGCACGCTCTGCTGGGAGTCGGTCCCATTCTCGATCGGAACGTTCCTTCGCCACGCGAACGACCCGCGCGCGGCCATCCTCGAGGCCGTCAACGCGGGCGGCGACACGGACTCGAACGCCGCCATCGTCGGCGCGATGGTCGGCCTTCTCAATGGCATCGACGCCTTTCCCTGCGAATGGCTCGCCGCCGTCCCGTCCGCCCGCGAAGCCATCGGCCTCAGCGAGCGGTTGGCCGCGTAAACCGCCTCCTGGGATGCCACGCATCCCCCATTTTTCCAGGATTCTGACTGGATTTGTCGGAATTCTGGAATCATGCGCATTTCTCGTGGTTGTCACCGCTTGACAAAACCGAGAAAAATCACTACCCTCGAGCATCGCACTCATCGCTTTCCGCCGAGTTTCGGCCGAGGTCCCTGAGTGATGCACGTTCACAATTGAACGAAACAACGAATCAAGAGGCAGACATGAAGGACCAATTCGAAGTGGCCGCTGGTGGAGTCATCGGAATGGACCACCGGAAGGAACTCGGTGAGAAAAACGGCCAGGACGGCTTCGTCGTTCGATTCACGCCGTTCGGCATCATCTGCATCGTGACGGACGGATGCAGCACCGTGATCCGCGACGAACGCGCCGTAACTTCGCACAGCGAAGTCGGTGCCAAGGTCGGCGGACACATGCTCGCCGAGGTCGTCGCGCGACACCTCGCGCGCTGGAAGGAAACCATGAACCTCCCATTCACGGAACGCTCGCCAGTCGCGCTCTTGAAGCGTATCCGCGCCGACACGCTGGCGCAACTCCGCGTGCTCGTGAACCAAATGGGAACGAGCCTTACGGAAATCGTCAACGATTTCTTCCTCTTCACAGTGGTCGGCATCGTCATCACCCCATGGGGAACGATCACGTTCTCCATCGGAGACGGCGTGATCGTCGTCAACGACGAGGTGACCGTCCTCGGTCCGTTTCCGGGCAACCAGCCGCCGTACCTCGCGTACGGACTGGTGGAAACCTCGCTCGCGTCCACGGACCCGGATGCGCTCGAGTTCCGGATACACCGCATCCTTCCGCCCGAGGCGCTCGAATCCTTCCTCATCGGCTGCGACGGCGTCGGAGACCTCATTCGGGTCGAAGGCGCCAACCTGCCAGGAAGGATGGACACGGTCGGTCCGCTCAGCCAGTTCTGGAGGGATGACGCGTTCTTCGCGAACTCCGACGCCGTTCGGCGGCGGCTCGCGCTCATGAATCGCGTCGTGTTTCGTCCCGACTGGACGGAACGACGCGTCAACCGGGAGTCGGGACTTCTTCCCGACGACACTACCCTGATCAGCGGCCGTCGCAAGCGGCTTGGAGGCTCCTGATGAAGCACGTCTACATTGGAGGCCTCAAAGTTGCCCTCGACCCGGCCAACGCGGTCGGCAAGGGTGGCGAGGCCGACGTCTACAGAGCGGGACCGGGCGAAGTGGTGAAGATCTTCAAGGATCCCACCCACCCCGACCTGGCGGGCGACGCCATGGGTCAAGCCATGGCCGCATCGCGCCTGCGAGAGCACCAGACCAAGCTGAGGGAATTCCCGAAAGGACTCCCAGGCTCGATCGTCGCTCCGCTGGCACTGGCGTTCGGAGACAAGTCGGAGACCGTCGTGGTGGGCTACACCATGCCGTTCCTCGCCGGATCCGAAGTGCTTTTCACCCACCATCATGACAGCAAGTTTCGCGCGGGCATCCGCCCCGCGGACATCGTGAAGGTTTTCCGTGGACTGCACGAGACCGTCAGCGGCGTACACAAGGCGGGCGTGGTCATCGGCGACTTCAACGACCTGAACGTCATGGTTCCGCCGACCTTCGATCCGCGCCTGCTGGACGCGGACAGCATGCAGTTCGGGAAGTATCTGTGCCGAATGTTCACGGCCCGTTTCGTGGACCCGCTGCTGTGCGACGTTCGCGACCCGGCCACCCTGAAGCCGGGCGAGAGCTCTCTCATGTTGGCTCGGCCGCATAACCCGTTCTCGGACTGGTATGCGTTCACCATCATGCTCATGGAATGTCTGCTCTATGTCGGTCCCTACGGCGGCGTCTTCAAACCGAAGGATGCCACCCGTCGGATCCCGCACGATGCGCGGCCCTTCCAGCGTGTGACCGTGTTCCAGCCGGAGGTGGTCTACCCCAAGCCCGCCAAGCCGTTCGGCATTCTGCCGGATGAACTGCTGCAGTACTTCCATCGCGTATTCGAAAAGGACGAGCGGACGGAATTCCCGGCCGCACTCCTTACGAAGATGCAGTGGGTAACCTGCAGCTGCGGGACGGAGCATGCCCGCGGGGTGTGCCCGAAATGCGCATTCGTCACGCCGGCTTCCGTGGTGCAAACGACCACGATCCGCGGTAACGTCACGGCGACGCGGATCTTCCCTACCATCGGAGGCCGAGGCATGATCCTGCAAGCGGCCCTTCACGGCAACGCGTTGCGTTGGCTGTACCACGAGGCCGGCGCCTTCAAGCGCGAGAACCACGCAAAGGTGCTCGACGGCAATCCGGAAAAGGGCATGAAGTACCGGCTCTCCTCGGACCGGACGTACATCGGCATGGGCACCCGGCTCATCGCCTGCAGCCCAACGAGGGCCCCGTCGGTCATCACGATCGACACCAACGGCCGCGTTCCCGTGTTCGACACGAACGCGGACCACGCGTACTGGGGCATCAACGGACAGCTGTTGCGCGATTCCCCGATGGGCCTGGACGTTCCCGAAATCGTCGGGGACATTCTCCAGGGACAGTCGGCTATCTGGGCCGGTCCGACCTTCGGATTCGGCTTCTACCGGGCGGGCGACCTGTTCCAACCATTCACGTTCGACGCAGAACTGCGTCGTTCGCTGAACGACGGGTTCAGACTTCCGCCCATCCGCGGACAACTCGTCGACGCCACGTGCGTATTCTCCTCCCAACGGTGCTGGTTCCTGACCACCACCCAGGAAGGAGGCCGCCTCGTCAACCGTTGCATCGTCCTGAAGAAGGATGGGACCATCGAGGCGACGGCGGAAACGGGCGCGGGCGACGGAACCTGGCTCGGAGCGATCCGGGGCGGTTCCGCCACTACGCTCAACCGGCCGACCGGGCCGGCGCACGGACTGTTTGTTCCGACGGACGCGGGCGTCGTCCTCGCGGAGGTGGGTAACGGGAACGTTACGCAGACGCGTCACTTCCCGGATACCGAACCGTTCGTGGACACGGCCACCCGGCTGTACTTCTCCGCGAACGGAATCTATGCGGTCAAGCCGCAGGAAATCCACCTCATCCAGATGAAGTAGCGGCACCGGGCGAGGCCGCATCCGTACTCGCCCATTCCACCGAGCGTAAGCTCACCTCAACAACGACACCGAGCGCAAGCTCACCAATCAAGGAAACGGCAACCACCATGGTCGCATCTCTCAAGCAGCTCCCCCTCCCCCCGTTCTACGACCCGGCCAACGCGCGGCGTTCCGAGTTCGATCCGAACATCACCCTGCTCATGAACACGGCCGAGGACTGGCGTCGCCAGCACGGCATCAAGTTCGCGGCGGCGGACACCTTCCAGCTCGGTGTCCTCGACATCGACAACGAGAAGGACTTCTGCTTCCCGGACGGGTCCCTCTACGTCGGCGGCCGCTCCGGCACCGGCGCCATGGACGACAGCCAGCGCGGCGCGGAGTGGACGTACCGCAACCTCCCGTACATCACCGACATCTGGGAGACGTTCGACACCCACCTGGCGTTCCAGATCTTCTTCGCGACGTTCTGGCAGACGTCGGACGGCCAGATGCTGAACCCCCACACGCTCATCATGCTGGACGGGGACGAACTCGTGAACGTCGCCCTCGACGGCACGACGATCCTCCACCGGAACATCGGGCCGCGCCCGTTCGTCGCCTCCCTCATCCCGGGGCTGAACGGCAACTTCCCGTGGCTCGTCCAGCAGGTCAAGCACTACTGCCGCGAGCTCGCGAAGGCCAAGAAGTACACCCTGTACCTCTGGCCGCCGCACTGCATCCTCGGCAGCAAGGGGCACAGCCTCGTCGGCGTCATCCAGGAAGCCCGCATGTTCCACGCCTTCGTGCGCGGGCGGCAGAGCGAGAACGAGATCAAGGGCGCCCACCCGCTGTTCGAGAACTACTCGATCTTCGGCGGCGAGGTGCGGTCGCGCTTCGACGGCCAGCCCATGGCGCAGAAGAACGTCGCGCTCATCAAGAAGCTCCACCGGCTGAACGCGCTGGTCATCAAGGGCCAGGCCTCCAGCCACTGCGTGCTCTCGAGCATCGACGACTTCCTCACCGAGCTCCTCGCGGTCGACCCCGCGCTCGCCCGGAAGGTGTACATCCTCGAGGACTGCACCTCCGCGGTGGCGGTGCCGAACCCGGCCGGCGGCTTCTTCGCCGACTTCACCCCGCAGGCCGAGGCCGCGCTCGCGCGCTTCGCCAACGCGGGGATGAACGTGGTCAAGTCGACCACGCCGATCGAGGAGTGGCCGAACATCCAGATCGCGGCCTAGTCCGCGGTCGTCAACCAGGACCGGGCGGCGGACAATCGCCGTCCGTGTCCACTCTCCCTCAACAAGACAAAGGACAATAGAAAACGATGAGCAACGTACTCAGTCTTCTCCAGACCGCCCAGGACGACGGCGCGCTCGGTGCACAGTCCATGATGGCCTTCCAGGTTGGCGACATGGGCGCCCAGATCCAGGCCGCCCTCGGCGTCGACGTCGACGGCGTGGACGCCAGCGAGGTCCTCCTGGTGTCGGTCCTCATGGACGACAGCAGCTCGATGACCCAGGAGGTCATCGATCCCGCGACGCACAAGCGTGTCAGCAACGAGCAGACGGCGCGCGAAGGCCACGGCGACTTCCTCGGCGCCCTGCTCGAGTCGAAGGCGAAGGACGGCGTGCTCGTGTGCACACGACTCCTCTCCGGTACGGTGATCGATCCGTTCACCCCGCTCACGAGCGCGACGACGCTCAACGACAAGAACTACCGCGCGAACCTCGGGCACACCCCGCTGTTCGACGGAATGGGCGTCACTCTGGGCGCCGTGGTCGCCAAGACCGCGGACTTCTCCCAGAGCGGCGTGCCCTGCCGGAGCGTAACGGTCATCGTCACCGACGGCGGGAACAACTCGTCGAAGAAGCAGACCGTCAACACGATCAAGGCGATCGTCGAGGACATGGTGCGGGCCGAATCCCACATCATCCTGTTCATCGGCCTCGACGACGGCTTCACGGACTTCCGGAAGCTCGCCGCGGAGATGGGCATCCCGGACCGCTGGGTGCTCACCCCGAAGAACACTCGCTCGGAGTTCCGCGCCGCCATGCGCGTCGCCTCCCAGTCGGCGGTGCGCGCGAGCCAGGGCGCGGCCGGCTTCAGCCAGGCGGCGGCCACCGGCTTCGGCACTTAGGACGCGGAGAGGGGTTCCGACAGGACTCCTCACAACTGAGGGAATGACCCGTTCATTCCCTCTTTTTTCTTAAATCCCTAGGAAACTTGGGCTTTGGGAAGAAATGCGTTGACAAAACCCGATTTTTTGGCTAGAATACGCCCTTTCCCGATGGGAAATTCCGTCTCCTCGGAGACCTCGCCTTGAGTCGCTCAAGCCAGGGTCTCTTGTCTGAACCGATGGGTTCAGGCAAGGCGGATATTCCTCAAACCAACGGGGTTCGGCATGACGGACAATGGAAAACTCGTTTTGTACGGCGGAAGCATGAATCCGCCGACGGTCGCGCACGAAGCCGTCGGGCGTCAGCTCGCGCAGCGCTTCGAGCGAACGCGCGTGCTTCCCTGCGGGACGCGTCCCGACAAGTGGCAGACCAACGCCGTGGACGCCACGCACCGAGCCAACATGGCGCGGATCGCGTTTCGCGACATCGGCGTGGAGCTCGACCTCTCGGATCTCGAACGGACCGAGTTTCTTCGAACCGTCGACCTCGACCGCGTCTGGAATGACATCGTCGGCGACGGCTGGACCGTCTGGCACGCGATCGGGTCGGACCTGACCCAGGGCGGCGCCACCGGGCAGTCGCAAATCCAACGGTCGTGGAAGGACGGCCCGCGCGCGTGGAACACGCTCAACTTCGTGATCGTCCCGCGTCCGGGCTACCCGGTTCTCGAGGCAGACCTGCCTCCGAACCGCATGGTCCTCCCCGCGCTCGAGCTGCACGCGTCGAGCAGCCTGGCCCGCGACGCGTTCGCGCGCGGCCAGCCGGAGCGCGCCGGCGTTTCCGAGGGGGTCGCCGAATACGCAAAGCGTTTCGGCATCTATGCGGGGGCGTTCGGCCCGCGCCGACAGGGGCGGCTCACGCTCCCCGACCATCCGAGACTGCAACTGGTCGCCGCGGCGGGAAACGATCACGCGAAGGAAATCCTGAACCGGATCGGCCCGCGGGCGAGCGACGACCCGCACGCGGGCGTGGCGATCGGTGGCGACGGGCACATGCTCGACGTCATCGGCCCCGGGGCGCCGGGCCTCCCGATCATTGGGGTCAACGCGGGGCATCTCGGATTCCTGCTGAACGACGCCACCGCGGGTCCGTTCCTCGCGCCCCTTGCCCAGGGTGTTCCGTTCGACACGCC
>DAISXX010000037.1:0-8931 GCA_036825695.1 Patescibacteria group bacterium
GCGCGGTACGAATGGATCCATCCGCGGAACGTGTCGTACATGATCGTCTCGGAAGTCGGACGGATCACAAGTTCCTCCTCGAGCTTCGATTCCGGGTCGGCGATGAGCTTGCCCGGGTTCTGCGGATCGGTCTTCAGGCGGTGGTGCGTCACGATGGCGCATTCTTTGGCGAACCCCTCGGCGTGGCCCTCCTCCTTTTCCAAAAAGCTCTTCGGCACGAACAACGGGAAATATGCGTTCTCCACGTCCTTCTGCTTGAACGCGCGGTCGAGCACGTCGTGCATCATCTCCCAGATGGCGTACCCGGTCGGCTTGATGACCATGCATCCCTTCACCGGCGAATGCTCCGCCAAATCGGCCGCCGCGATGACGTCCAAATACCACTGGCTATAATCCTCCGTCCGCGTCGTGAGTTTTTTGTCAGCCATAATGCATGGATCCTAGCAAACCGGGCCGTTCTTGCCAACTGAGGCCCGGGGCGGTAACGTCCCGGCGGAGGTTCCCCCATGCTCCTTTGCCTTTGTCTCGCCTGCGCGATCGACAACCCGGACGACGGCGCGCCCGCCAGCGAGTTCACCGTCACGACGCACTATGAACGGGCACCAGGTGCGCACGTGCGCCGTCATCGCCGAGGATTCGCCCCACGCGCCCGACCGCCTCGTGTTCCTCTACAAGACGGATCCGAACCAGACGGAAACGCAGGTCGAGCTCTACGGGTTCGACGCGTCGCGCCTCCGCTGCGGTACCATGGACTTGCATCTTCGCGAAGGGAGCGACCGCACGCAGGTGGTCGTGGACTTCATGCCGCCGGCAGACACCGTGAAGCTCACGGAGTTCCGCGTATACGACCTCGGCGTCGCATGGGACCCGGAAAACCCGTTCGCCATCGCGGTCGAGGACCACCGGCCGTCTCGAGACTACGTATTCGGCGTGAACCGCGTCTCGCCGCCCGACGACGCGTCCGTGCTGCTCCTCGCACCGCGATGAGACCGCTTCCCGACGATCTGCGTATCCGGCTCGAAGGCCTGAAGATCTGCCACGCGAACGGCATCACGCCGCGCGTGCTCGTTCCCGAGCAGGCCCTCGAATGGCTTCAGAACGTGGACGTGCGCGGCGGCGAAGTCGAGTACGTCGACGACCCGCGCGAACGCGTGCTCGCGTTCGGACGCCGCTTCCTCGACGCGCCGTACGACCGCGCCGCCGACATCCATTCCGCCCCCAGACGATTCAGCTGCTCGAGCTTCGTGAAATACGCGCTCGCGAGCGTCGGCATCCATATGCGGAAGTTCGCAATCGCCCAGTCCCGCCGCGGGACGCCCCTCGAAGGGATGGTCTGGGAACCCGGCACGCTCATCTGCTGGCCGAGCGAGTTTCCCATCCGTGACCCGGACCGAATGGTCGGCCACATCGGGTTCGCATGCGGGGAGCGCCGCGCATTGCACGCCGGCGGCCGCAAGCATACGGTGCACGAATTCGCGCCGAAACGACCGGAAGCCGCGCTCTTCGTCAACCCGTTCCCCGCGGAGCCAAGCGCGCTCATCCATGCCCCGCGCGGATTCGAAACCGCGCTCGACCTCGTGCGCTCCCTGCAGCGCTGATCCCGACGGACTCGTCGGGTTTTTTCTTTTACCGATACAGCCGATTCGCGAGCGGCGCGTCGGTGATCACCTTCGCGAATACACTCGAAATGGGAACCGTGACCGAATGGTGCTCGTGAATGAGTCGAACGATATCCGGCTCGAATGAATTCGTTGATTCGCCGACCGCATCGAGTACCTCAAGAGACAGCATGTCTCCGTTCACGGAATTCACGCGACCGAGGATGAAATCGCCCTGGACCTGTTTCAACATCGCACGTTTTTGCCTGCTGTCATAGTCAATGAGAAAAATGTTCCTCGACGGCTTCAACTCAAACAGATTTTCTCCCTTCGGGTCGAATTCAACCAAATCGCCCGCATGCACGCCGCCAACCAGTCGGTAGTCGTAAACCGTCGGGATAAATCCCTCCTCCTGTTCGTAGCCCACCGCGACGGGACCGGAGAATCCTCCGGCCGCCGCGACGTTGCCAACGAACGGAACCCACATCGCGACGGGCACGCCGACGGCGCCGATCGTCACAACGACGGCGAACAGCGTCCGCCTCATGAGGCTTGCCGTCGGGTCGAGCAAAAATCCAATCGTCTGAAACGGCAACAAAAACGTCGCAAGCAGCCGGCTGTGCACCGTGTACGGTTTCGTCCAATTCGCCGTCCAAATCATACCGCTCGCAACGCAGGCAATACATACCGAAAAAATTGAGACATAGAACAGGCGTGGCTGAACGAGAATCGGCAGCATGCCGACGAACGTCACGACGAGCCAAAAGACAACGAGCTTCCAGAAGGCGAGGCGATGCGCATGCAAGACCGACTTGAACTCAAGATGTTCGCGGCGCACGGCGGTCCAGCCGGCAACGATGCTCGCGCATAATACGACCTCCAGCAAAACGACGGCGTGACCAAGGCTGATCGACCGCAGAACGCCGCTGTACGGTGAAACCACGAAAAAGAACAGCACCAGCCCGGCCCAGGTTGCGGCGAGCGAACGCTGATAGGCTACCGACAAAATCGCGGCCTCGCGCTCGTCGGCGGGCTTGCGAGAGAACCAAAGGAAGTGTTTGAGCATACCGTTAGTCGGTGAATGAAAATATGTCCTCGATCGAAACCCTAAAGAGCTTCGCGGCGCGGTACGCGAGGAGCAGCGTGGGCTGGTACTTCCCCTGCTCGATGGCAATCACGGTCTGCCGCGTGACCTCGAGTGCCTCGGCAAGCTGTTCCTGCGTAAGTCCGCGCTTGGTACGATAGTCTTTCAGTTTTGAGGTAATTTCGGGCATGAACGTATGTAAAAAGTCTTTTACATTCCTAATGTAAAGTATGTTTTACATCCTGTCAAGAGTTTCTGCCCGGCTCTTAGAGCCGGGCGTAAAATCCCCAAGAAAAAAGAGACCTAGGTGGTCTCCGAGACAACGGCCGTCTTCGAGTGTGGCCTCGTGAACAACATGATGGTGACGAGGAGGCACACGCCGCCGAGCCAGCCGTTCCAGAGGATATCCTGAGGCGTCCAGTGCCGAACCGCGAAGAGGTTGACCGCGTACACGGAAGTGCCAAGTACCCACGCGCTCTTGCTCTCAAGCTCGGGACGCTCCCAACACTTCTTGAGCATCGGCATCCCCGCGGCCGCGTCGGCGAACATCTGCACCCCGAAGGCGAGGCCAGCGGCAACTTCGGACGCGAAGCAGAAACGCAACACGATCCACAACGGCAGGCTCACGAGCGCGAGCCGGATGGCGAGACGATCCCACCCGTTCAGTTCCTTGCCGTCGCCGTAACGAACGGAGAGCAACGCGACGACGCCGGTCCCGCACGAGTTCGCGGCGTTCAGGTACCAATTGGTCCCGCCCGACGCGAGGTACGACGTCAGGAGCATGATCCCGAGCACGGACCAGATCCAGTAGCTCGACCGGGGCGGCCTGGTCGGGCCCCAGACGATCGTATACGCGTAGTACGGCGTGTTGAGAAGCGCGCCAACCGAGGCGATGGTCGCGCAGACGGAATACCGGTCCATTGAGTCTCCGACGGAGAAGGACCATACCGGATCCAGGCCGCTCCGTCAACCGTCGCGCACAAACAAAAAGACCTCTCGCGAGGAGAGGTCTTTTTGGTGCGCGCGGAGGGATTTGAACCCCCGACCAAGTGGTTAAGAGCCACCTGCTCTACCGCTGAGCTACGCGCGCCCACGGTCTAGATTTCGTGCCAAGATTATGCCAAATGCATTGACCGGTGTCAAGAAATCCGGTAAAGTCGCATCCAGGCGCCTGTAGCTCAACGGATAGAGCACCTGGCTTCGAACCAGGGGGTTGGGAGTTCGATCCTCTCCAGGCGCACCAAAAAACACCCAGTCGCATGACCGGGTGTTTTTCGTATCCACAAGGTTTTCGATTTGCGCGTCGGCGAGATGCGTTCGCTCAGCTCGGCGGTCGGAACGGCGACCGTAATGCGACCAAATGCAAATCGGACGCGCCCACGGCGATGGTTTCGGACAGGAACGAGACGATACCCGTACTTACCATCCTTTAATTTTCACGCCAGCGGCCGCGGCCGCGACCTGCGCTTCCTGCTTGCTGGTCCCGGTTCCCACCGCGACCTGTTCCTTATCGAGATAAATGCCTACCTGGAACACCTTCGCGTGGTCCGGACCTTCCTCCGAGAGCACGCGGTAGCTCGGCGTAATCCCCATCTTCTCCTGCGCGGCTTCCTGGAAGCGGCTCTTCGGGTCGACGTACGAACGCTCCTCCAGAATGCCCGGCAACTTCGTCACGACGCTGCGAAGGATAAACTGCTTGGATTCCTCCCAGCCGAGGTCGAGATAAATGGCACCGATGATCGCCTCGAACGCGTTCGCGAGGATGTAACGGCGCGCCTTCGACTTCTTGTCCTTCGCTTCGCCGCGCGAGAGATACAAGTGGTCGTCCACGCCGAACGTCTCGCAAATACCGGCCATCATGTCCGCGTTCACGAGGCTGGCGCGCCAGTTGGTGAGGTCGCCTTCCGGGTTCTCGTAGTGGTGGTACAGGTATTCCGTCACGACGAGCTCGACGACCGCGTCGCCGAGAAACTCGAGGCGCTCGTTGTGGCCGAGCGGAAAGTCGGGATGCTCGTTGAGATAGGAGCGATGAACAAGCGCTTGGCGTAGCGTGTCCTTGTTGAGAAACGTCACGCCGAGGGCCTGTTCGAGGGATTCGATATCAGGCATAGGTTATTCGGTTATCGGTGGCGCGGCGGCAACCGGAACCTCCGGCGCGGCGGCCTGTTCTTTCTTAGGCGGCGTCTTGTCCACCTCCTTGATTTCCCCCTTCGCGATCATGTCCTTGTAGATGGCTCCGAGCACGCCGTTCACGAACCGGCCCGACGCTTCCCCGCCGAACGACTTGGCGAGCTCGATCGCCTCGTTGATGGCCACCTTACTCGGCACGGCCGCCGAGAACTTCAGCTCGTAACAGCCGAGGCGCAGGATGTTGCGATCGACGATGGTGATGGTATCAATCGGCCAGTCAGGAGCAAAATTGGTGATGATCCCGTCGATGGCCGCGCGGTTCTTGAGCGTGCCGTCCACGAGATCCTGCACGAACCCGCCGTCGTCAAAATCCGGGGCGAACTCCGAACGGTTGAAGGCGATGATTTCCGATAGGCGCGCGTCGTCTTGGCCCAAAAAGTCCCACTGGTACAGGGACTGCATGGCGATGGTGCGGGCGAGGTGGCGGTTGGACATAGGGGGCGAAAGGGCTAAAAGGGCTGAGAGGTCTGAAATGACTGGTTAAATATTACCACAAAAGGCACGGCTTTCGCCATGCCTTTGATTGGTTACGCGTGGTTGTGACCCGTGTGGTCGTCGTGATCGTGCGCTTCGGCCTTCTCGGCCTTTTTGGCCTTCTCCGCCTTCTTCGGAGCAACCGGCTTCTTGGCCGCGGTGCGCTTCACGAGACGGGCGGCGTTGCGGGTGGTGTCGACCGCGGTGCGGCCGCGGTAGAACCCGCAGGCCTTGCAGGCGCGGTGCGGAAGCACGGCGGCCTTGCACTTCGGGCACTCGGCGGAGGCCGACTTGGCCAGCGCAAAATGCGAGGCGCGGCGGCGCTTGTGAGAACTTGTGCGGCGATGTCCGGGAAGACCCATATTGGTTGAGGAAAGCTCCAGAAGCCAAGAAACAAGATCCAAGGCGGAGCGCTTAATTTGATGGCCGGACTATAACAAAGAGCCGGAAAACGGTCAAGATCAAAGAAAAAAGACCCGGGAAGGGTCTAGGCCGGACTCGAGAGAACCGCGCGGAGCTTGGCTCCGTCAAAGGCGAGTTGGAGCGCGCGCTCCGCATCGATGAGGATGGTCATCTCCGTCCCCGTCCGGAGCTCGATTTTCCCTTCCCGAGGATTGACCACGGCTCCCGAATTCGTCGCGGCGAGCTGAATGGCCTGAGCCAGGCCGTTTGGCGGATCGATCACGCGAAAGTCCAACTTGGCCATATCGCCCGGATCCGCCGCCCGTGCCACGACGCTGACAACGCGGCTCTGAACATCTACGCGGAAATCGCATCCGGCGAACTCCGTCGGCGACGTCCACCCCTCGGGCGGGCCGACGACGTCCGTCACCTCGACGCCGAGGTCGTCGACGAGGACGAAGTCCGCTTCCCTGCCAAAGCGATTGATGATCCGGCGACCGTCCTTCTGGACGATCCGTTCGACGAGACGCGAGTCGGGCTCTGCGTCGAACCCCACGAGGAGCTGCACATAGTGCGACTCGGTCATCCCCTTTGGCTCCGAACCGGTCCGTACCGATTCGACGTAGGAGCGGCTGACCAGCCGACCGACGCGGTAAGTACGACCGTCGATGCGGTCCGACTGGATCGGGACGACGGTCCCGTCATCGAGCGAAGCCGTTCCGACGACCCGCGAGAAGAGCCGGAACCCCACGTCTCCGCGGGCGTGCATGCCCCGGATCACGGCGACCAGGTCGTCCGACCCGACCTCGGTCGGATGGTACATCGTCCCGTCCGGCTGGGTGAATTCCACGAAACGACGGAGGAACACCGAAGAAACCAACGGTCGGCTCACGTTTGCTCCAAGTCGATTTCACCGTCGACTTTACGGTTTTGAGAAATGAACAGGGGACGGATCGTACTCGAAAATTGCAAAATTGTCAAGCGTTTCATTCGGTCACAAATAAAAATGCCCGACGCGAGGTCAGGCAGCAACGACGTCCAGATGGGCGTTCGTGAGACGACGGGCTTCGACGAGGAGACGGGTGTTCCTCGGGAGCAGTTCGTCGAGCATTCCGCGGATTTCCCGGTTGTACGCGGAGGACGGAACCGAACCGCGGCGGGCACGGGCGAGCAAACGGCCGTACTCGGCGTCCATGTCCCGAATGGCGAGCATGTCCGCATGGACGGAGGCGAACTCGGGAGCCGCGAGCACCCGACGGACCACGGCGTACTTGCCGTCATCGCCGAGCGCCCCGTCACGCCACAGCAGAAGCCACCGGGCGACGTTGACGTGCACGTGCGCGGGACGGACCGAAGCGGCATGCCAGCGTTCGAGATGCCGGCTCATCCAGCCGCGCGTACGGGACAATTTCTCGTACCGGCGCTGCTGGCGGCGCACCTTCGCCACGTACCGGCGGATCTTCGAAGACATCTCGGACCGGACGTCGTGCGGGAACAGCGCGCGGTAGTACCGTTCGGGTTCCCCGACGAGCAATCCGGCCGTGCGCATCCGCTCCCACGTCTGCCGGAAGGAAGGGCCGTACCGGATCGTCTCCGCCGCCGCGTCCACCGAATGGATGCTCATGTGCAACGAGACGTGCTCTGCGACCGCGCGCGCGCGAAAGCCGCGAAGCATCCTCCGTACGCGGGCGCGTTCCGCCGTCTCGTACACGAGGAAGAGGTCCATGTCGCTGCGCGTGCTCACGTCGCCGCGCGTCACGGAACCGTAGACCGACCCGGCGACGATCGCCGGAGACGCGCGGAGCTCCGCCGTAAAGGCGTCGCGCAGAACCGGGAACGCGGACAGGCTTGGGATCGCGCCGCGTTGAACGCGCTCCCAGGAATACAGGAATCCCATGGTTGCCTCCTAGGCTGTTGGGTCACCTCCTCACATCAGCGGGTTTACCAAAGGAACGACGGTGAGGTACGCAAAACGTACCCGGATCCGACGCCATCGTCAAGCGTACAAGCGTTCGCAGAGCGGACGAACGTCTCCGCTCAGCATCTCCACGCGCTTGGCGTGACGCTCATAGATGGGCATGCTCTCGTCGTTGCGGTACAGGATGGAACGCGCCTCGATCCACGTCATGTGAAACAGGCTGATGGCGTACATCCGCACGCCTTCCAAAAATTCCTCGAATGAGACGGGGCGGACGGAACGGTAGGCAATGAGAAACGCGCGTCCCCGCTCCACGTTCCGATCGTCCAATCCGTCTTCGAAACAATTCAGAAACACGCTGCGGGCGAGCTCGTACGCGGCCGGCCCCATGCAGGTCTTCTCGAAGTCGAACACGTGCGTGACCTCCCCCTCCCGGTCGACGAACACGTTCTGATACACGAAGTCGCCATGCAGCAGCACGTCGAACGGCAGGCGGAAATCGCCCAGGGCGGTCTCGTTGCGCTCCACCAGCCGTGCCTTGAACCGAAGCACGTCGAGCATGCGCCGCTCCGCGTCGGTCAGGGTCGCGCGAGAGAGCAGTTCCTGCTCGAGCTCGACGAACTCCAGGCGGAATCCGCGACGGTCCCATGCGCCGAGCTGACGGTGATAGGAACCCTGCGGCGCGCGGCCCGCGACATGAAAGCGCGCCAGCATGCGGCCGAGCGACGAAAACGTCCGCGTGCGGAGCGTCCCGAACGACGGGCAGTGTCCGTCGACGAACGGAAACAGGCTGTACCAGTTGCCGTCAATCCAAAACGCGTCGCGCCCGAACGCGTCGCGGACCGACAGGATCACCGGCAGCCCATTGAGCGCGAAAAACTCTTCGGAATCCTTCACCTCATAGACGCCGGCGCTCATGCGGTTGCGATACTGCTTCAAAAAATACGTGCCGGCGTCCGTCTCGACCCGAAAGTTCTGAGACATGTATCCGCCGTGCACGAGCGAAACCCCCCGCACCGTTCCGACGTGAAAATACTGCCCGAGCTTCTCGTTCAGGCGAGGCCAATCGATCGGTTGGTGGAGTTCGATTTGCGTCATACGAGAACGCTCCGACGTGAAGTCGGAGCGTTTTATATCAGACGATGGTTGAAGTCGCAACCGTGTCGTTCTCCTTCTTGAAGCGCATGATGCGCACGCCCTGCGTCGCGCGTCCGAGCACCGAGATGGTGGCGAGGGTGGAACGGACCACCTGGCCCGCGCCGGAC
>DAISXX010000038.1:0-8925 GCA_036825695.1 Patescibacteria group bacterium
CCTCGGCGGTGACGGTCGAGCTTGGACGGCATCGTGCCAACGTCGAGACGCTTCGCGCATCGAGCCACGCGATGGCGCTGTTCCAAACCGCGTACGGCGTGATTCAAAACAACGTGCTCATGCTCGTCGGCGCGGCAGTCCTGCTCGTCGGCGGGCTTGCGACCATCGACGGCACGCTCACGATCGGAGGACTGCTTTCGTTCTACGTGAACCTCAACCTGCTCAACACGTACGTCCGCAACGTGCTCGGAGCGGTTCCGACGATCATCGAGGGAAGGGAATCGCTCATCGCGCTCCAACCGTTCCTGGAAGAGGAGGGGATATCGGTCGAGCGGCCCTCGTTCGGCGGCTTTCGCGACCGTCTCGTCTTCGAGCGCGTCGCTTTCCGTCACCCGGACTCCACGTTCGAACTTCGCGACGTGAACTTCACGGTCAATAGAGGCGAGCTGTTCGGCATCTTCGGTCCGTCCGGATCGGGAAAGACCACGTTGATCCGCCTGTTGACCGGCTTGTACGCTCCCGAGGCTGGCCGCGTTCTCGTCGACGGCGTCGAGGTCGGCGCGTACGACGGCGCGAGCTACCGGTCGCGGATCGGCGTGCTCTCACAGAATCCCCTGATCTTTCCGGGAACCGTGCGCGACAATTTGACGTACGGGTTGGGCGGCGTCGACGAGGCTCGGCTGCGCGAGATCTGCCGCGCGTGCCAGATCAACGATCACGTCGCGCGACTGGAGAACGGGTACGACACGGAAGTCGGCGATTTCGGCGCGACGCTTTCGGGCGGACAGAAGCAGCGTCTCGCGCTGGCCCGAGCCTTGTTGCGCGAACCGGAACTGTTGATTCTCGACGAGCCCGACAACAATCTCGACACGAGCATGATCGCCGAGATCATCCGCTCCATTCGCGTGCTTCCGATCACCGTCATCCTCATCAGCCACGACGAGCGCCTCATGGCCCTCGTCGACCGCCAGTACCGACTCGTATGACCCATCCGCTCATCGGCGTCATTATCCCTGCGTACAACGTGGAGCGGTACGTGCGGCAGGCGATCGACAGCGCGTTTGCCCAAACGTATCGACCGATCGAGGTCATCTGCGTGAACGACGCGTCCACGGACGGCACGCGCGCGGTGTTGTCGTCGTACGGCGGCGCGATCCGCCTCGTCGATCGAGACCAAAATGGCGGCATCGGCGCGGCCCGCAACGAAGGGATTCTGGCCGCGACGGGGGAGTACTTGGCGTTTCTGGACGCGGATGACTTCTGGCCGGCGGAAAAGCTGGCCGCGCAGGAAGCGTTCCTGCGCGAACGGCCGGACGTGGCGATCGTCTTTTCGCACATGCGGTGCTTCCTGAGCCCGGATCTTTCCGAGGAACAGTCGCGCGCCCGCTTCTGTCCGCCGGTTCCGATGGCGGCCGAGGTCGCGGGCACGTCGCTGATCCGGGCAAGTGCATTCGAGGCGATCGGAAGTTTCGATCCGCGATGGAAGGTCGGTGAGTTCATCGATTGGCTTTCCCGGGCGCGATCAGCCGGCATCGTCGACGGCATGCTTCCCGACGTGTTTCTCGAACGCAGAATCCACGCGACGAATACCGGCATCACCGACCGGTCGTCGCGGGCGGACTATCTGAAAATCGTAAAGGAGGCGCTCGACCGAAAGCGCAACGTGCAGGTATGACCTACCCGTCGAGCTTTCCGAACGAAACCGAAATCGACTTTTTGCGCCTCGCGCTCTGCGACGACGTCGCGTTCGCGTCGCGCTTCGACCTTTGGAGCCGTCGCATCGTCCTCGACGATGTCGACTACGCCACGATGCGCCTGCTGCCGCTCGTCTATTTGCGCACGGCGTCGCTCGGCATCGCCGGGCCGAACCACGGACGGCTGCAGGGCGTCTACAAGCTGGCGTGGGTGCAGAACCAGCGTCTGCTTGGCTCGCTGGATCGCGTCGCGGCGACGTCCGAGCGGATCGGCGTCCGCATGCTCGCGCTGAAGGGCGTGCCGCTTTTGGCATTGGCGTATAAAAATGTCGGCGCGCGGTTCTTGGGGGACGCGGACGTCCTGATCGACCGACACGACATCAAGAAGACGATCGCGGCGATGGTCTCGGACGGATGGACGGTCGCGTCGGACGCGTTTCCGGACGTCGCGTACTTTTCCGACGAACAGATCGCGCGGATCACGAAGGAATGCTGTTTCCGCGACGCGCATGGGGTGGAGATCGACGTGCACTGGCGCCTGTTCGACGCGACGGGTGACGACGACGCGGTCCCGTTCGACCGGTGGTGGACCGAGTCGCTGCCGTTCTCGTTCCGCGGAAGGGAATACCGTTCGCTCTCTCCCGAGGACATGCTGCTGAACGTCATCGTCCACGGCGCCGCGCACAACGCGCACCGCACGCTGCGCTGGGTGACGGACGCGGCCGCGATCGTGAGGTCGTTTGACGTGGATTGGGATCGGTTCGTTCGGATCGCGATCGAATCGCGTCGCGCGATCGAAGTCCGCACGGCCGTCGCGTTTTTGGAAGGCCACGAGTTTCTCTCGGTGCCGGACTCCGTTCGCGCGTTCGTGACGATGGATTCGACGTCGGACGCGGAGCGCGCGGCGTATGAAATTCGGTCCAATGGCGCGCACGACGCGTTCGTCGGATTCCGTACCTTGTGGCGCGCGTACTGGCGGCACGAAGCGGCCGGTTCGTTCTTGGGAAGGGCGTGGCGGTTCATCGCGTACGTACGGCACGCGAGAGGGCTGGAAAACTCCCGAGAGTTGGCGGCGTACGCGTGGGGATGGTGGAAGATGGAGGTGAGAAGATGAAACCGAAACGACCCCGGACGTCCGGGGTCGTTTTTGATCGCGATGAGTACGGCGGCGCGGCCGGTTCCGACATCAACACATAACACATCGGCATCCAGCACGTGCGGGACCTGGCGAACGGTCGTGCGTTATTGGTGTGCGTATGGAGAGGTGCAAGATGACGGGATAGCATTTCACGCAGCGGGCGCGATGAAATCGGTGGGCATGGGTTGACGCGCGGTCCGATCCGTGATAGCGTCTCGCAGCCGGACGATTCAACCCGGCAAGGAAGTTCATGTATGCGTTCATTCTTGGGTTACTGATTTCGTGCGTTCACGTTGACGTCGTGAAGGAAGGGAACGACCAACCTCAGACCGGGGACACCGGCTCAAACGACACGAGCGGGATTCCGACCGGCGTCGATGACGACGGTGACGGATTCCTCGCGTCGCAGGATTGCGACGACGCCGATCCCGCGACGTTTCCGGGCGCGGCAGAGGTCTGCAACGGCGTTGACGACGATTGTGACGGTTCCGTCGATGACGGGGCGTCCGACGCGCCGCTCTGGTTTTTGGATGGCGACGGCGACGGGTATGGCGACCCGAACGGGTTCCTGTCCTCCTGTGCCCAACCGTACCGATACGTTTCCAATCAGGAAGACTGCGACGATACGGACGCGGCGGTGCGTCCCGACACGGTCGAAACGTGTAACGGCGTCGACGACGACTGCGATGGTTCCGTGGACGAAAATCCCACGGTCGCCGGCGGGGGGATCACCGTCTATATCGATCGAGACCACGATCACCATGGCGGGGCGCAGGGGTACGACGAGCAGATCGTCGTCTGCGAGGCCGAGGAAGGGTGGGCTCTCGAAAACGACGATTGCGACGACGCGAACGCGGCGACGCATCCCGGCGCGGTCGAAATTTGCAACGCGGTTGACGACGATTGTGACGGGTCCGCCGACGACCACACGGTCGACGGGAACGTCTACTTCTTCGACGGCGACGGAGACGGGTTCGGGGATAACCTGAATACGGCGCGCTGCAATGCTCCTCCCGGGTACATCGCATTTGGGACGGACTGCGACGACACGCTTTACAACGTATATCCCGGAGCCCCGGAGCTCTGCGATCTCCTCGACAACAACTGCAACGGAACTCCTGACGAGGGAGCGGCGTTGAACACGTGGTACTTCGACAATGACCACGACGGGGCAGGCGCTCCGGGAGCACAGGTTCAAATGTCGTGCGTTTCGACCGGAAATTACACCGGTCTGACGGAGGACGACTGCGACGACGTGGACGCGTCGGTCTACGTCGGCGCGCCGGAGCTGTTGGACCGAAAGGACAACGATTGCGACGGAATCGTCGACTGACATTCTCACGCGCGGGTGACGCTTGGCGGAAGCCAGGCGGAACGCCGCGCGATTTTTATTTTGTGCTATGATGGCCCATATGGAACGTCGCGTCATCGTCCAACGTTCGGCGGGAGCATGCGTCGTCGTTCTTGCGTTGATCGCCCTGATTGCCGGCCTGTTGCCAGATCGCGTCGCCACCGCCGATTACGGGTTCGTGGAGGAAACCGTCGCGGAGCCGGTGCCGACGCTCGACACGGTCGCGTATGACGCGAAGCTCCGTCAGCTCGCGCATTTCGGCGCGGAGGAAATCGTCGAGGCGCCAGAATCCGACGCGGAGACCGGGGCCGCCGTTCCCGTGACCGTTTCGCTCTGGCCCGCCAATGCCGCGTACCCGAACGTCGGCGCGCTATTGCCGTTCAACCGGATCGTCGCGTATTACGGAAATTTTTATTCGACCGGCATGGGCGTGCTTGGACAGTATGCGCCCGACACGGTTATCGAAATGCTGAAGGGCGAGGTCGCGAAGTGGAACGAGGCCGATCCGACGACGCCGGTGTTGCCCGCGATCGATTATATCGCGGTGACGGCGCAGGCCGGGGCGGGAAAGGACGGGATGTACCGCGCCCGGATGCCCGATGCGCAGATCGACAAGGCCGTCACGATGGCCGATGAGGTGGGCGGGATCGTCATCTTGGAGGTGCAGCCCGGACTCGCGGACATCATGGACGAAGTAAGGGCGCTCGAGCCGTACCTCTTGATGCCGCAGGTCCATCTCGCCATCGACCCGGAGTTCGCCATGCGCGCGTCCGGAAAGGCGCCGGGCACGGTGGTCGGCACGGTCGACGCGACGCAGGTGAACGCGGTCGCGGAGTATCTTGCGACCTTGGTTCGCGACAATGTGCTGCCGCCGAAGATCCTCATGGTTCACCGCTACACCCGCCCGATGGTCACGAACGCGACCGACATTGAGCCGCTTCCCGAAGTCCAAATCATCATGGACATGGACGGCTGGGGCCCGCCGTCGCAGAAGATCGCGAGTTACGAGGCGTACATCGCGCCGTATCCGGTGCAGTTCACGGGATTCAAATTGTTTTATAAAAACGACACGCTTCGCGTCGGTTCACGGATGCTGACTCCGGCCGAGATCCTCGAACTGACGCCGTCGCCCTCGTTCATCCAGTACCAATGAAACGCCTCCGTATTTCGAAACAAATCCGTCCGTACGCGCGGGTCGTCGTCTGGGCGCTGACGATCTTCGTTGCCGGGCGGTTTTTCGGTCTCCTGATCGGGAACGGGGTCACCGATCTCGCGAACGTCGACGCGTCGTATGAGAACGCCTCGCTCCCGATGGACGCCCGCATTGAGGATTTGTTGTCCCGTATGACGACGGAGGAGAAGGTCGGTCAGATGGCGCTCGTTGAGAAGGACAGCCTTTGGTTCCGCTCGGACATCGCCCGGTATGGCATCGGAGGAATTCTGAGCGGGGCGGGAGCTGGACCGGACGAGAATACGCCGGAAGCGTGGTTTGCCATGGTCAATGGGTTCCAGCGCGACGCGTTGGAAAATCGCCTGCATATCCCCATGCTGTACGGGGTGGACGCGGTTCACGGAAACGCGAACGTGATTGGCGCGACGGTGTTTCCGCACGCCATCGGCCTCGGCGCGGGCGGGGACGCGGAGCTGGTGCGACGCATCGGCGCGATTACCGCGAACGAATTGGTCGCGACGGGAATCCATTGGAACTTCGCGCCGAGCGTCGACGTGGTAGAGGATACGCGCTGGGGCAGGACGTACGAGACGTTCGGATCGAATTCCGAGACGGTCGCCCGGCTCGGCGCGGCGTATTTGCAAGGGCTGCAGTCGGAGACGCCCGGCGGCGGTCGGGTGATCGGGACGGCGAAGCATTACCTCGGAACGGGCGCGATGACGTGGGGAACTTCCGGTAATCCCGATTTCCATATCGACCAGGGCGTCACGGACGTCGACGAGGCAACGCTCCGGGAAACCCACTTGCCTCCGTTCGCCGCCGCGGTCAACGAAGGGGTTTCCTGCGTGATGGTCGGACATGCCGCGTGGAACGGGATAGAGATGGCGGCAAACCGCTTTCTGCTTACGAACGTCTTGAAGGGCGAGCTTGGGTTCGACGGATTCGTCGTGTCCGATTGGTATGGGGTTTATGAGATTCCGGGCGGCGAGTACCACGCCGTCGTGGAGGCGGTCAACGCCGGGGTCGACATGGTGATGCTGCCGTACGATTACGTGTCCTTCGTCGGATACGTGGAGCGCGCGCTCGCGAACGGGGACATTGCGGCCGAACGCGTCGATGACGCCGTCCGTCGCATTCTTCGCGCGAAATTCGTCGTCGGGCTGTTCGACGCATCGCTCGCGGAGGCGGCGGACCGCAGCGGGTTCGGTTCCGCGGAGCATCGTCTGGTGGCGCGCGAGGCGGTCCGCAAGTCGTTGGTTCTTCTGAAGGACGATGGCGCCGCGCTGCCGATACGCGCGGATGCCGACCGGATCGTGGTCGGAGGGTCGGCGGCCGACAACATCGGCCGGCAATCGGGAGGATGGACGGTCGAGTGGCAGGGAATCGACGGGAATTGGATTCCCGGAACCACCATTCTTCAGGGCCTCAGAGATTTCGTGTCGCCGGAGACGTCGGTCGCGTACAGCCTCACGGGCGAGTTTCCGTCCGGCGACGGGCTCGCCGACGTCGGCATCGCCGTCGTCGGCGAATCTCCGTACGCCGAGGGCTGGGGTGACGACGCGCACCCGGCGTTGTCCGAGGAAGACCTGCGAACGATCACGCGGGTGAAGGCTGCGAGCAAGACGCTCGTGGTCGTCATCGTGTCCGGCCGGCCGCTCGACATCGCGGCTGAGGCGGCGGGTTGGGACGCGGTCGTTGCCGCCTGGCTTCCGGGAACGGAAGGCCAGGGCGTGGCCGACGTGCTGTTCGGCGCGTATCCGTTTACGGGAACATTGCCGATCGAGTGGAAACTATAGTATCCTCACCACACTATGCAGAAAATCACGCCGCACCTCTGGTTTGATACGGAAGCGAAGGATGCCGCCGAGTTTTACGTATCCGTGTTCGAAAACTCGCGCGTCAAGAGCGTGAATACCATCTCGGGGACGCCGTCGGGCGACGTCGACATGGTTTCGCTCGAGCTGTGCGGGCAGGATTTCTCGTTCATCAGTGCCGGACCGATGTTTGCGTTCAACCCGTCGGTGTCGTTCCTCGTCGCATGCGCCACGAAGGATGAGGCTGCGGCGCTTTGGGCGAAGCTGTCGGAAGGCGGGAAGGCGCTCATGGAGTTCGGGTCGTATCCGTTCAGCGAGGCGTACGGATGGACGGCGGACCGGTTCGGCGTGTCGTGGCAGGTGATGTTCGTGGGCGAGCGGCCCATCACGCAGAAGATCACACCGACGCTCATGTTCGTCGGTGACATCGTCGGCAAGGCGGAGGAGGCGATGCGCTTTTATACGTCGGTGTTTTCGGGCGCGGTCGGAGAGGTCATGCGGTATGGATCGGACCAGGCGGCGGAGACGGAAGGAAACATCGCGCACGCGTCCTTCACGCTGAAGGGCCGTCAATTCGCGATCCAAGAGAGCGCCGGACCGCACGAGTTCTCGTTCAACGAGGCCGTCTCGCTCATCGTGCGCTGCGAATCGCAGGAGGAGATCGATTTCTTTTGGAAAAAGCTGACCGCGCATCCGGATTCGGAGCAGTGCGGCTGGCTCAAGGATAAGTACGGCTTTTCCTGGCAGATCGTTCCGACGGCCATGGACGAGATGATGGCGAGCGGCGACCAGGAAAAGATCGGCCGCGTGACGCAGGCGTTCTTGAAGATGAAGAAGTTCAATATCGCGGAGTTGAAGAAGGCGTTCGCCGGACTATGAAATCCGCCACCTATTTCGCGAGCGCGGTAAAATTGGACGAGTTGCCGCGGGATGAGCGGCCGCATGTCGCGATGGTCGGGAGGTCGAACGCGGGGAAGTCTTCGCTGATCAACCACCTGACGTCGCGCAAGGATTTGGCGCATGTCAGTTCCCATCCGGGACGGACGCAGACCATCAATTTGTACGAGATCGACAAGGCGTTCTTTTTGGTCGATCTGCCGGGATACGGGTACGCGAAGAAGTCGCTCCAGACGCGCGGCAATTTTTCGGAGATGATCAAGGATTACCTTCGTCACGCAACGCAGCTCCGGCTCGTCCTTCTCATCATCGACGCCCGCACGCCTTCTGCGCTCGATGCCGAGATGTTCGCGTGGCTCACGCGCATGAAGATTCCGTTCGTCCTGATCGTGAACAAGGTCGACCAGTTGAGCAAATCGGAAATGGCGAAGCTCAACCAGGCGCTCGACAAAAAATACCCGGGCGCAGCGCGCATCGACCATTCGGTCGACTCGGGTGTGCACCGCAAGAACATTTGGGACGCGATTGATCTGGCGGTCGCGAGTGACGTGAAGAAGTAGTATGGAACCATCGACAAAAAAAGCGGTCCTCGCCGGCGGGTGTTTTTGGGGAATGGAAGACTTGATTCGTACGCAACCAGGAATCGTCGCGACCGAGGTCGGATACACGGGCGGGACGAACGCCAACCCGACGTACGAGAACCATCCCGGCCACGCTGAGGCGGTTGAGATCGAGTATGATCCGTCTAGGACGTCGTGCAAGAAGGTCCTCGATTTCTTTTTTCAAATCAACGACCCGACGACGGTGAACCAACAAGGGAATGACGGCGGCGCGTCGTATCACTCCTAGGTCTTCTACTC
>DAISXX010000039.1:0-8748 GCA_036825695.1 Patescibacteria group bacterium
CCGCGCCGCGGCAGCCCCCTGCCCGAACCATGGAGCTCCCCCCCCGCCGACGTCTACGCGTACATGCTCGCGGACCTCGCCACCGACCTCGCCGACCTCGCCCCCCTGCTGGCCGCGCTCCGACCCGCGGACCTCGCGGTCGGCTCTCGGCTTTCGGCGGAGTCCGCGGTCGAGCGCGGCGCATTCCGCGAATGGCTTTCGCGTTCCTACAGTGCCATCGTCCGCGCCGCGCTTCCGCTGCCGGTCAGAGACCTCCAGTGCGGATTCAAGGCGATCCGCACGGACGCGCTTCGTGCCGCGCTTCCCCACGCCCGGCACGACGGATGGTTTTTTGACACGGAACTGATCGCGTTCGCGGACGCGCTCGGATACCGCGTCGTCGAGGTTCCGGTCCGTTGGAAGGAGACGCGCGACGGCGAACGAAAAAGCACGGTCCGTATCCTTCCGACCATTTGCGACAACCTTTCGAATCTCTTGGGCCTACGTCGCCGAATTCGGCGTTTTTTGGTAAACTAGTGGGCGATATGCCCAATCTTACGATCGGCCCGAAGGTACGCAACGACCTTCATCTGCACGACAGGAAGCTCAAGGTTCTTGAGGAGCGGGCCACGGCCATCCGCGAGGACGTCATCGACATGCTCGTGGAGGCCGGCAGCGGACATTCGGCCGGTCCGCTCGGCATGGCCGACATTTTCGCGGCGCTCTACTTCCACGTGATGGTGCACGACCCGAAGCGACCCGAATGGAAGGACCGCGACCGGCTCATCCTCTCGAACGGCCACATCTGCCCGGTGCGCTACGCGGCCATGGCGCACGCCGGCTACTTCCCGAAGGCGCAGATGATGACGCTGCGCAAGCTCGGCAGCCCGCTCCAAGGACACCCCGAACGCACGAAACTCCCGGGCATCGAGAACACGGCCGGCCCGCTCGGCGACGGATCGAGCCAGGCCGCGGGCCTCGCCTACGCCGCGCTCCTCGACCGTTCCCCGTGGCGCGTGTACTGCGTGATGTCGGACGGCGAGCTGGAGGCGGGCATTACCTGGGAGGCCATGCTCTTCGCCGCGCGCAATCGCCTCTACAACCTCACGTTCATCATCGACCGCAACAACATCCAAATCGACGGCAACACGGAGGACATCATGCCGCTCGAGCCGCTCGCCGCGAAGTTCGAGGCGTTCGGCCTCCACGTGGAACGGTGCGCGGGCAACTCCATCCGCGACTTCGTCACGGCCATCGAACGCGCGCATGGCGTCTCCGAGAAGCCGACCGTCATCCTCGCGGATACGATTCCCGGCTACGGCGTCGAGTACATGGAGCGCGACTACAAGTGGCACGGCATGCCGCCAAAGCCCGGTTCCGAATCCGCCATCGCCATCAACGACATCCGCACGCTCGGAGGACGCATAAAAAGCGAACACGAATAGTATGAGCAACAAAGCATTGGCGTGGCTGATCGGCGGAGCGGCGCTGTTCGCCCTGGTCCTGTCGGTTTCGCTCTCGTCCATGAACGTCCGCGTGATGCCCATGATGGGCTGGGCTGGCTCCCCGTCGGCCACGTCGAGCGCGTCGTTCGGCTCAAAGGAATCGTTCGGCATGATGGCCCCGCCGACGGCTGGCGTCATGGAACGAGCCATGGATTCGTACGCGGACGGTTCCGTGACGTCGGACTTCTCCATCATCGCCCCAGAGCCGGCCCCGAGCGCGGGCGTCACCGCGGCGGAAGTTGACCAGAAGATCATCAAGACCGGGTTCCTCGACCTCGAGGTCGAGAACGTCGGCGAGGCCGAGGCGAAGATCGCCGCGCTCGCGGCGGGCAACGGCGGCTACGTGCAGGACTCGAACGTCTCCGAGCGCGCGGACGGCACGCATTACGGCACGGTCACCGTGCGCGTCGCGTCGGACACGTTCGATACGAGCATGGACGCGATCAAGGCGTACGCCACGGTGGTCCTCACCGAATCCGCGCAGGGCCAGGACGTTACCGAACAGTACACCGACCTCGAGGCGCAGCTGCGCAACGCCCAGGCGCAGGAAACGGAATACCTCAAGATCCTCGCCAAGGCCACGACGGTTGAGGACATCCTGAACGTCCAGTCGTACCTTTCGAACGTCCGCTACCAAATCGAATCGTTGCAGGGCCGCATCCAGTACCTTTCGAACGCCACGTCGTACTCGACGATCAGCGTGAACCTTTCTGAAGAGACAAGCGTACGCATTCCGACCAAGGGATTCGACCTCGTCGACACGCTCATTGAGGCAGCCCAAGCGCTCGTGGCCATCGTCCAGAACCTGGCGGTCGTCCTCGTCTGGCTCGCGGTCATTGGCGGAGGCACGCTCATCCCGCTCGCGCTCATCGTCTGGGCCATCGTGAACATCGTCCGCGCGATCCGTCGCCGGCGCTAATATGCCCACGGCAAAAAAACAATTGGGAATCAACCGCGAATCCTGGCTCGTCCGCGACCTATTCGCAACGACGATCGAACGCAAGCCGACGCGCGACGGATTCGGGACCGGGCTCGTGGAGGCGGGGACGCTCGACAAGTGCGTGGTGGCGCTGTGCGCGGACCTCACGGAGTCGACGCGAATCCAAGGGTTCAAGGATAAATATCCGGACCGGTTCGTGCAGCTCGGGGTGAGCGAACAGTCGATGGCCGCCATCGCGGCGGGCATGGCGCTCGCCGGGAAGGTGCCGTTCATCGCCTCGTATGCCGGGTTCTCGCCGGGCCGTAATTGGGAACAGATCCGCACCACGATCGCGCTCAGCGACACGAACGTGAAGATCGTCGGATCGCACGCCGGCGTTTCCGTCGGGCCGGACGGCGCGACGCACCAGATGACCGAGGACATCGCGCTCATGCGCGTGATGCCGAATATGACCGTGGTGATTCCCTGCGACGCGCGCGAGGCCCACAAGGCCACGCTCGCCATCGCGAAACTCGAGGGACCGGCGTACATTCGCCTGGCGCGCGAAGGATCGCCCGCGTTCACTTCCGCGAAGACCCCGTTCAAGCTCGGTCGCGCGGAAACCTTCCGCCACGGAACCGACGCGACGATCATCGCGGCCGGTCCGCTCGTCTACGAGGCCCTGCTCGCGGCCGAGGCGCTTTCGAAGAAAGGCATTGAGGCGCGCGTCATCAACCTGCACACCATCAAGCCGCTCGACACGAAGGCCATCGTCACGGCCGCGAAGGAAACGGGCGCGATCGTCACGCTCGAGGAAGCGCAAGTCGCGGGCGGCCTCGGCGGCGCGGTCTGCGAGACGCTCGCGCGGTTTGCTCCGGTGCCGGTCGAACGCATGGGAATGCGCGACCGCTTCGGCGAGTCCGGCGAGCCGGGTCAGCTGCTCGAGGCGTTCGGCCTCACCTCCCCGTTCGTCCAGATGGCCGTCGAGCGCGTCCTCGCGAGAAAGTGCGGAGAGAAAATCGCGACGATCCCCGAATACGAAGCGGCGGCGGCAAAGCGACTCGCGGAACTCCAATCATCCGTCATGGCCGAAGCGACGCGACGCGCCCCGCGCAAATGGGGCGGCTCGAAGCCCGACCACTCGCTCAAGTCACGATTTAAAAAACCGGCCTAACGGCCGGTTTTTCTATGACGCGCTACGGTCCGATGATCGCCCGAGCGACCAATGCGACGGCACGGTCCTTGTCGCCGTACGTTAGGACGTATCCCGGAGCGATGCGTTTCGCGACGGGGACCATGTCGGAAATGGGCTTTTCGACCTCCGTGTCGGCGACCCAAACGGCACGCGCCCCGGGCTCGGTCGGATGGACGCGAGAAAACCCGCCCGTCACCGGGTCAAATTTTTCACCGAATCCCTTCGCGAGGCCATTCGATTCAAGCAACGCGTCGGGAATGTCCGTCGTCTGCGCGAAATAGGAATCTCCGGCCTTTGAGACGCACCCGCGATATCCGTCCATCGCGAGCGGAAGGGCCACATCGCCTTCCGCGACCGGAACCGTCACTTCGATCCCGTCGACCGAATGCCTCACCAATTCCAAATGCTTCACGCGTTCGCGCAATTCCCGCTTTCGCTCGTCGAATTTTTCCAAGGAAAATGATCCGAGCTCATCCATGACGTTCGCGCGATCCGTCATGTACTGCGCCGGCGAATATCCCTCGCGCCCGGCCTCGTGGCAGGCCGCGACCAACACGAGATACGTCTTTGCCACGGCGTCTTCGCCCGAAGACAGGCGGCCCGCAACGGCCCAAGGCCCTTGCGTGTGCAACGCGCTGATGAACGGCCATACTTGGTCGGGAGTCGTTCCGAACGATCGGGCGATATTTTCCGCCAATGGCGCCGAATCGCGGTTAACCATCATCGCGGCCGGATCCAATCCAAACTTTACGCGACTCTCGAGGCCTTTTACCCCGAATTTTTCAGCCGCTTCCCTTAGATCGCGAACATCCTCGTCAAAAACCATCTGCTGGTCCGGAGGAAGTTCGCCGCCAAACTCGGGATGGAACATACGCGACGGACGATTTGGGAGTGAAAAGAAAACGAAGGGCCCGGAATCCGGGTCCCCACGTCTTTATGAAGATATATTACCAAAAAATTGGCATGCTGTCAAACGAAACGGAAACGATTTGATCGAAATTCCGAAACGCCCGTCGATTCTCCCGTGATACAATGGCAAACGTATGAGATTCCAGGGACCGATGGAACATCCAATCGAGAGAAGAGACTCAAGCGAACCGACCGTTTCCGAAACGCTCAAGACGGCCGCCATCGCCGCCGAACGCGCGCTCGACGACAAACCCGAGTCGTTTCCGTCCGTGCAGCTCGACCGCCTCGGCGGCGTGTACCGACAGACGCGCAATTGGCCTTGGCTGCGCCGCCATCTCGAATCCCTGAATCCGGCCGATTACCTGAACCGAAACTTCACCATTGCCACGCACCTCATTCGCGACGGCCACGGCGACTGGGTCGCGGAACAGATGGGTCCAAACCTCCTTCGACCCGAACGGCTGGGAATACGGCGCGCTGGCCACTGAGCTCGCCTCAGGCGGCCAGGCCGACTGGATCGTGAAAAACGTTCCATTTCCGGATCCGAAATACGTGACCCGCAACGAACAGGACATGCTCGTCGCGCTTTGCCGGTACGGACAGTCGGCCGTGGTCCGAGATTACGTCAAGCGCGGTCTGTCCGAAGACCTTGGCTCCATGAGCCGCGTGACCCTCGTGAACGTCCTGATCCGCGGAGGCGAACTCAAGGCCGCCGTTGATTCCATCGAAACGCTGCCGAACGAAACCGCCGTCGAATACGGACACGTCTTCGCCTTGATTCTGATTCAGCACGGGTACCCAGAATCGGCCATTCCCCTGCTGGAAATCGCACGGATGCCGGGATTGTCCGAACGCGAACGGAACGAGATCCGCAAGGACGCCCTCTCCGGTCTTTCCGCGTTTCACGACCGGCCGGACATCCGTGCCTGGTTGGAACGCCAGCCGGATTACGCGCCGAAAGGCACCGATCGAAACCCAGACCCTCGAACCCTCCGGTTCGCGCCGGATGACGTCCGTCGCACGAAAGAAGCGTTCGCGACCGCGGACGCGAAAGAGCACGGCGCGTTCCGTACGAAATTGAAATCGGCCCTTTGGACGGGCGGAGTCCCGGACGACCTGCGAGAACGGACAGAACAAGCGGTCACGCGATCCATGGAACGCTGGACGCCCGAAGAACGCTCCATCGGGATACGCGTGATCGACGGAACGGGCGTTCTCTCCCCCGAATTCTCTCGGTTGCTCGCGTTCATGGAAGGACGACGATCCGAATGCGTGGTCGAAGTCCACAAAACCGGCAGCGCGTTATTCATCCATGGTCGACGAAATCCTGAAACGCGGATGCGCGAATTCACGTTCGTCAATGACATTTCGGCGACCGCGGCCAACGCGTGGGAACAGGCCCGTGACGCCGGAATCCCGGTCGCCCCGATCCTCCGTCCTCCCGTCGAGCGCGCGAACGGATCGACGCGCGTCTACTCCCGATACTGCGGGAAACCGATCTTCTCGTACCTCGATCTCACGCAGCTCCCGCATTCGTTCCGCAAATGGATCGAGACCGAGGTACGGAAGACGAAGGACGACCTGTTGCGCCGTGGCATCCGCCACGGCCATCCCCATTCGGGGAACTTCACGATCGAGTTCTATCGTTCCGAGACGGTCGATCGCGAAACCGCGGCCGGAAAGACCGTCAACGATATCCCCTTTTCGCAGAAAGACGTGACGTTCGACCCCATTCCCTATCTCGAGCATCCGGAAGAATGGGTTCCCGTCGTTCGACTCATTGACTGGGACCAGGCAACCTCGTCCCGATCCTGATACAATGCCACCGTTATGTACGACATGATTACCGTCGGAGACATCAAGCTCGACACCTTCGTCGTTCTCAACGACGCGTCCGTCCAGTGCCAGCTCAGGATGCCGGAATGCCTGCTATGCCTTGAGTACGGCGCGAAAATCATCGTGCCCGCAGTTGTCTCGGAAATCGCCGGAACCGCGCCGAACGTGGCCCGCGGATTGGCGCGATTCGGGCGGAAGACTGCTGTGCTTTCCAACATGGGCAAGGACGGGACGCGCCACGAGGCGTTTGAGACGCTCAAAAAGGAGCACGTCTCCACCTCGCTTATCCGCGAGGTACCAAACGAGGCGAGTGCCTACTCGGTCATCCTGAACTTCAAGGGAGAGAAGACCGCGCTCACGTCCCATGTCCGCCGCGCCTACCGGCTCCCGAAGCCGATGCCGAAAACCAAATGGCTGTACGTGTCGGAAATGGGACCCGGCTACGAGAACCTGTACCGCCAGGTGGCGGCGCTTGGCAAAAAGAACGGCGTCAACGTGGTACTGAACCCGGGAACGATCCAACTCGACGAGCGTAAAAAATTCCTGTTCGACCTTTTGCGAGTCACGTACGTCCTGTTCGTGAATCTCGAAGAGGCCCAGAAAATCGTCGGGGAAACGACCACCGAAGTCCACCATCTCGCGGCCGCGCTCTACCAGATGGGCCCGAAGCAGGTGGTCATCACGGACGGAAAGGACGGCGCGTACGCGTTCGAGGGCAAACATCTCCACCGCATCTCCATCTTTCCGGGCCGCCTCGTGGAAGCCACGGGAGCAGGCGACGCGTTTTCCACCGGTTACCTCGGCGCGCTCATGAACGACCTCCCGCACAAGGAAGCGCTCCGCTGGGGCGCGGTGAATTCCGCGAGCGTGGTCGGATTCGTCGGGCCGACGAAGGGATTGCTGACGGACGCGGAAATCAAAAAACGCCTAAAAAAGCATCCGTCGTTCAAGGCAACCGAGATGTAGAGACAAAAAGAAGAGAGCCCTGCCGCCTGCGGGGTTTTTCTGTCACTTTTCAAGCAATCTGGTATAATTTCAGCGAAATAATCCTATGCTTGTCACCCTCTCAAACGTCCTCGACAAGGCCCGCAAAGGCCGCTACGCCGTCGGCGCGTTCAACGTGAATAACCTGGAGATGATCCAATCCGTCATGATCGCCGCCGTGGCCGAGCGGTCGCCCGTGATTTTGCAGACGAGCGAAGGGGCCATCAGCTACGCCGGGATGGACGCGCTCGGATCGCTCGTACACTTGGCGGCGGAACGGGAAAAGGTTCCGGTCGTGTTCCACCTCGACCACGGCAAGGACGCGAAGCTCGTTGAGACCGCCATCAAGAGCGGGTGGTATACGAGCGTCATGTACGACGGGTCTTCCCTTCCGTACAAGGTGAACGTCTCGTCGACCAAGCGCCTGGTGAAGATGGCCCATGCGCGCGGGATCTCGCTTGAGGCAGAGCTCGGCGCGATCGCGGGGATCGAGGACTTCGTTTCCGTGGAGGAGCGCGATGCGCACCTCACCGACCCCGACCAGGCCGCCGCGTTCGTCGCGGCCACGGGCTGCGATGCCCTCGCGATTGCCATCGGCACGAAGCACGGCGCATACAAGTTCGCGGGCGAGTGCACGCTCGACTTCAAACGGCTCAAGGAAATCCAGGCGATGGTTGACGTCCCGCTCGTGCTCCACGGGGCCTCGGGCGTTCCAGCGAACATCAAGGCCATCTGCACCAAGTACGGCTGCGACATCGAGGACGCGAAAGGCGTCGCGGACGCGTCCATCAAGAAGGCCGTGAGCCTCGGCATCAACAAGGTGAACATCGATACGGACCTGCGGATCGCCTTCGACGCGGGCGTCCGCCAGTTCCTCCACGACAACCCGAAAGTCATTGATCCGCGCGAGATCCTGAAACCGGCGCGCGAGCTGATGACGAAGGTAGTGCGACAGAAGATGAAGATGCTCGGATGCTCGGGAAACGCGTAAGCCTATGTACGACATCATCACCATCGGCGCGGCGACCAAGGACGTGTTCTTGTTCTCCGACCAGTTTCAAATCCTCAATTCCCCGCAGTTCGACACGGGCGTCGGCGAATGCGTCTCGCTTGGTTCCAAGATCGAGATCTCGAAGATCGTCGAGACGACCGGGGGAGGCGCGACGAACGCGGCGGTGACGTTCGCGCGGCTCGGTCGGCGCGTGGCCGTGGCCTGCAAGGTCGGCGCGGACGCGAACGGGCGGGACATTCTCGCGGCACTGAAGGCCGAGCGGGTGAACACGTCGCTCGTCGCGGTCGACGCGAAGGTTCCGACCGCGTACTCGACGCTGCTCACGACGAACACCGGCGAACGTACCGTGCTCGTATACCGCGGCGCGTCCGCGCACTTCAAGGCCGCGGACGGGCCGCGGTATCCGAGC
>DAISXX010000040.1:0-8587 GCA_036825695.1 Patescibacteria group bacterium
GATTGACCTTCGGGCGGTTTTTTGCTACCCTGCCTTGGCTATCCGTAATCGCGCGGATGGTGCGACCGTCAACCGCCGGCATCGCGTCCGGCACAGGCAAAACAAGGTGTCACAACTCTCGATCTACGTGCCTGCCAATGGCAAGCACAGCAACGTTCCGGCGCGTAAGCGTCGGGAGTATCTGGAGGGCTTGCCCGACTGGGTGAAGGTCCTCAAGGAAGCGGGCATGCCCGTCATCGTGAGCTTCCAGGCGATCGACCTCCTGGTCGCCGGGCTCAAGGAGACGGACTTCGACGGGCTCGACCTGCTCGCCGCCCCGTTCAACCACGCGCTGTTCTCGATCATCAGCGGCCGCGACGGTCTTCCCGACCACGCGCGCTGGCTCGTCGAGCACGGCGTGAAGGGGAACGTGGACGGCGCGTTCTGGCCCGAGTTCGACTCCCCGAACCGCGACATGCACCCCGGCCGGTCGATGGTTTACTTCGCCGTCCCGGACGACGCGTTCCTGTACTCCGAGCTCGACGAGCGTTCGCCGAGCGCCGAGACCAGCATGGACGCGTACCGCGCGGTGAAGTTCCACAACCACGTCGTGGTCCCGATGCACGGGGTCCGGAAGGCGCAGGGCGCGTTCTTCAAGTGGCAGCGGTTGTGGGACGACGCGTCGCGCGACGAGATGGTCGCGGCGTTCCGGGAGATCGTCGAGGACGGGAAGGACGGCGTCGCCGTGTTCTTCATGGACCTCGAGGCCCCGCTCGTCGGCAGCCACCACGGGCTCGACGTCTGGCGTGAGTTCTTCCGGATCCTCCGCGAGGAGGGAATTGCCGAGCACGTGGTCGGGTTCCGCGAGGCGGAGAAGACCTGGCGCGCCACGGCGGTGAAGCCCACGCAGACGTTCGCGCTGCTCGCGCGGCGTCTCGGGAACAAGTGGACGGCGTGGAACCAGCAGGTGATCCTGCTCGCCCGCATGCTCCGCCAGCGTTCCGCGAGGAGCGACCGCGAGCACGCCACCATGGCCTGCTTCACCACGTCCGATTTGCTGTCGGCCCTCGGCACGCAGCTCGACGCGGTGAAGAATCCGCCGAAGCCGCGTGACGCCGATCTCGGCCCGATCGCGATCGGTTGGGACCCGACCATCAGCACGCTCGGCCACCTCGCGCTCGACGCGTACGACACGGGCAAGCGCCTCGCGCGCATGCTCGTTGTCCACGACTGGGCCGATCCCGACGCGCGCTGGTTCGCCGAGCGCGTCGCCGCGGCGGTCGAGTCGTTCGCCGAATAGCCGTTCCTGCCAGACCTCGCGTCTGGCTTTTTCATTGACACGGTTCGTACTTCGGCGTAGCCTCGCTCCCTGGAGGTCGTTCATTCTCATGTCGCAACCCATGCCCGCGTCCGGGCTTTCGGACGCCGAAGTCGCGCAGTTCGCGGAACTCGTCCGCGGCCTTCCGCGGCTCGCCATCCTGGTGGCCCAGGTGGACCCCGACGGCGTCGGGTCCGCGCTCGGTCTTGCCGCGATCGCGCGGAGCCTCGGCGTCGAGGCCGACGTGTTCTACGCGGGATCGTTCGGGCATCCGCAGTCGATCATGCTGTGGGAGGCGTTCGGTCTCGAGGCGCGTATCCGTCCGATTCGCGAGCGAGACCCGATGACGCCGACCGCGCTCGTGGACTCGTCGAAGGTGCGTGACGCCCGCTTCGGCGCGGTGGCGCTCGATCCGGTGGTGATCGTCGACCACCACGGCAACGCTCGCGACATCGGCGCCGGTCGGTTCCATTACGTGGTCCCGGGCGGCGCGGCGTCATCGCTCGTCGCGGACATTGGGTTTCGGCTCGGCCTCCAATTCGACGAGGACACGTCCACGCTCCTCGCGCTCGGCATCCTCACGGACGCCGAGGGACTCGCCTACGTCGGCACGCGCCCCATCGACCGCCACATGTACGCGCGGCTGATGGACGCGGGCGACCAGGAACTCGTGTACCGCGTCTCGCGGTTCCCGATGACCGAGCGCGCGTGCTCCATCGTGCAGCGCATGTTGACCCACCGCGCCATGCACCCCGGCAGCATTCTGGTCTCGCACATGCCGGACATCCTCGACGCGACGGAGGGGGAGTACCTCGCGCTCGCCGCCGATATCCTGGTGCGGCATGCCGACGCGCGGCTCGTTCTCGCGCTCGGCATCGTCGACGGCGTGGTGCGCGTCTCCGCCCGCACGCGCGAGCCGTCGCTTCCGCTTCCCGCGATCCTCCGTCATCTGTTCGGACCGGACTCCGGCGCGAAGGAGTGCTCGGGCGGCGCGCGGATGGAACTGCCGAGCTCGGTCCGCGACGACCGCCGTCTCCTCGGCCGGTTCCACCTCTACCAGGACCGCCTGCGCGCGCAGCTCGCCGAACTCGATCTTCCGACCGTCCCCTAGGCGGTCGTTTTTTATTCGTTGACAGTTCGTTCGATTCGTGATGATCTGCCGTCATTCCGCCAGCCGGGCGGAAGGGAGAAAACATGTCGTTCATGGTCGACGTCACTCGCGTTCTGATCTGGAAGGACGCGAAACGGATCTTTCCGGAGCTGCGAAGCCTGTTTCGCGCGTGGGATCCGTCCACCGAGCGGTTCGTTTCGTGGAAACCTCCGGAAGTCCGCGTGCGGGTCGCGAGCTCGATTGGGATCGATATCAGCGTGTCCTTCCTTCGCATGCTGCGGTTCACGCCAAGTCTTTTTCGGGTGGAGCGGGTGATCAAGGCCGTCTGCGCCAAGGGGAAATTCCCGTCGGAGGAATCCGTGCTCGTGAAGCGTGCGGACTCGCTCAGCCTGATCGGCGGCAAGGGACTCGTCGACATGCGGCTGGCCCAGCGGGCCGCGTGGGGCGAGGACGTGTATGCCGTTTACGAGAAGTACGGGTTCTCGGAAGAAACGCTCCGACCGCTGATCGTGGAGCGCGTGGGAGGGGAAGAGGCGGTATTCTTCGTTCGCGACGAGGAACGGTATGTCGCGTGGCTCCGGGCATTGTGCGTCACGCGCATGCACGAAGAGGCGGTGAGGATCCTCGCGAAGCACCGCGCCTGCGCGCACCAGTTCGTTCTTTCGTACGATGGCGGCGGCGGGCCGATCGGCCAGTGCGGCGCGTGCGGGGTCCCGTCTCGGAGTTCTTGGATCCGTCCCTGCGAGGAAGGCGCGCACGAGACGTTCGAGATCGTCTACTACGGCAATTTTCATGTCTGCAAGACATGCGGCATGGAATTTAACGCCCCACAGACTCGGTCCTGAGCACCGCTCGGGGCTTTTTCATTGACAAATCTTCGATTCGCGCTACTCTTTCCGCGGAGGCACTCATGGCATTTACGCGAGAAGAGGAATTGGCGCTGTTGGAAGGAGGCGCGGACCTTACGGTTCGCGACCTTGGCGAGGACGATCCGCTCAAGAAGACCATGCGGCTGCGCGCCGAGCTTTTCGGGGGTGCGGACACGCGTCCGGAGCAGATCGCGCGTCTTTCGGCGATGGCCCCGGGTCTCGACCGGGTTATCGCCGCGATGTCGGAGGACCTCGATCCGCTCGAGATTCACGGATGGCTCACCACCCCGAACCCGGACCTGTTCGTCGATGAGGACGAGACGCCGATGACCGTGGTCGCGTATCTCGCGGCCGGCGGCGATCCTACGCCGGTGATCGAGGCGGCGTCTGTGGCGCACATCATGGGCTGACCCAACGTGGGTTATTTTTTTACCGAAAATGACCCGATCGGGTCATGTTGGCGTTTTGTCCGTTAGAGCATCCCGAACTGCGTCAGCGCCGACGAGAGAACCGCGCGCTTGTATTCCCATGCGCCGTCGACAAGTTCCCGCGGCGTGCCCCACCAGACGCGGGAGAATTCGCGTTCGTGGGTGTCGAGGTCGAATGGGGCGTCCGGGGCGACGCGGGCCAGGAAGAAGTATTGTTCCTGCCCGTCGAAATCCTTGTCCTTGGGTTTCATCAATTTCGCCTTCACTTCGGGCGGCCAGTCGTAGCGGATCGGGTCGGGAAGGGAGCCGATGATTTCGAAGCGCTCGTCCGAAAGCCCGACTTCTTCCCAGAGCTCGCGCCGCGCCGCGGCCTCGGGCGTTTCGCCCGGGTCGATGCCGCCTTGCACGGTTTGGCAGGCGCCGGGCATGTCAGCGCGTTCGCACAGCAGGACGCGTCCGTTCCCGTCGGTGATGATCGTCGCGGCGTTTTGTCGGTAGATTGACATAGGGGTCAAAAAAGTGTACCGTTCCGGACGCCTCAACACAAGGGAGGGTCGAGTGAATCCAGCGACTGGCAGTGGGGAACGGAACGCGGCGACGGAGTCGTCCGTCGTGTGGCGCACGTTGCTCGTGAAGGGCGGGAACATGATCAACGTCCAGGTGAAGGTCGTGCACGAGCACGTGATCTACATCGTGTGTGAGCCCCGCTACGGGCTCAAGAACGGGAAGAGGACGTTCAGCATCCTGAAGGGGGCGCTGCTCATCCGCAATACGGAGCGCGACACGGACGCGAACAAGTACTACATGGTGTTCAACGGCGGGATCTACGACGCGCTTCGCTCGCAGGGCAAGCACGTTCCCGCGAGCATCACCGCGGAGAACGCCATCATCGTCGCGCTGCAGAGCAGCGTGCACTGGGGCGTTCGGCAGACGTGGGCGCTCAACAAGCGCTCTCCGCCTGAGGAAATCGCCGCCTATGCGGGACGGATCGGCGGGGTTGCCACGCGGCTCCGTCGGGTGCGCGACGGCGACAAGGTCGCCGCGGGTGAGAAGGCCGCCAAGGCTACGAAGCTCACCGACCGTCGCGGCCGGATGAACCCGTCGTCCCGCAGCCCGATCCTCTGGTCGGCCAACCACCGGCTCGACGCGCGCGTGCGTACCACGCGCCGCATTCGCCCGAAGATCGAGGTTCGCAACTGGGATCTCGTCGCGCTCGCCGACATGGCGTGGGTCATGAAGCGCGAGTTCGAGGACGAGGTGCTGCAGGCGCTGCGCTGGTGGCAGGACGGCCGCACGGTGACGACGGCTCGCGCGCGGTCGCTGGCCGCGCGGTTCGCGGACGTGGCGCGGCGGATGCGCACGCTTTCGCTCGCGCCGTACAGCCGCCGCGGATTCCCGCGCATCGCCGACGATCTCGACGACGTCGTCGTGGCCCTGCGGGAGGGCGCCTACGCGGAGGCGGAGGCGGTCCTCCACAAGTGCCGCCGCGCGTTCCTCATGATGGACGCCCGGCGCAAGATCGAGGAGATGGACACGACAGCCTCGTGCGTCCGCAAGCAGAAGGTCGCGGTCGGCGAAGCCGATCTCGCGAACCTCGAAGCCGATCTCGCCGCCGCCGAGGCCATGCTCTACGAGGGAGGGAAGGTACTCGACCACGACTTCAAGAATCCCGTGATCGAGCCGAAGGTCATCCCCAAGCTCAAGGAGGCCCGCACCGCGGCTCGTCACCCCGACGGCTATCAGCCGAAGGCCGTGCACAAGGCGATCGACGCGGCCCGCCTGCCGCTCTAGACGGTTCCGAAACGGACCGTTTTTTTCTTTGCCCGCGCATGGTATTCTGTGCGAACTATGAAGGAATTCGTCCTGCAAAACCGCTTTGATCCGGAAGACTGCAAAATTGATTATCGCAACGAACTGAACCCGGAACAGCTCAACGTCGTCTTGAACGGCGACGGGCCGTGCCTGGTGCTCGCCGGGGCCGGATCGGGGAAGACGCGCACCATCACGTACCGCGTCGCGTACCTCATCGAGAACGGCGTTTCCCCGGACAACATCCTGCTCGTCACGTTCACCAACAAGGCCGCGCGCGAGATGCTCGGCCGCGTGGAGGGGTTGCTGCACGCGTATCCGGCCGGGCTGTGGGGCGGGACGTTCCACTCGATCGCGAACCGGCTGTTGCGCGCGTACGCGCCGGCCGTCGGACACACGCCGAGCTTCAACATCATGGACGAGGAGGACGCGCGCGACCTCATCAAGATGTGCGTGAAGGAACTCGGCGTCGACACCACGGAGCGTCGTTTTCCGTCGCCCGCGAACCTGCACAACATCATCTCGTACGCGATGAACGCGGGCATCCCCATCCGCGAGTCCGTGCAACGGAAGCACTCCGGATTTTGGAACATCATCCCGACGATCGAGCGCGTCGCGGAATTATACGAGGCCCGCAAGTCGACCGCGGACGTGATGGACTTTGACGACCTGCTGATCCTTCTGCGCAACCTGCTTCGAGACAATCCGGTCGTGCGCGATCGGCTCGCGCAGCAGTTTCGGTATATTCTCGTCGACGAGTATCAGGACACCAACACGGTGCAGGCCGACATCATCCGCATGCTCGCGGGCGTGCACGGCAACGTGGTGGTGGTCGGCGACGACGCGCAGAGCATCTACTCGTTCCGAGCGGCACAGATCAAGAACATTCTCGACTTTCCGGCGACGCACCAGGGCGCGAACACGTTTCGGCTCGTCACCAACTACCGGTCGAGCCCCGAAATTTTGGCGCTCGCGAACGCGGTAATCGCCAACAACAAGGATCAGTTCAAAAAGGATTTGCGCGCCGTGCGCGAGCCGTTCGAAAAGCCGAGCGTGGTACCGGCCGCGAATCAGTTTCAGGAGGCGCAGTACATCGCCGAGCAGGTGCTCGCCTTGCGCGACGAGGGAATTTCGCTCCGCGACATGGCCGTGCTGTTCCGCGGGTCGTTCCAGAGCCAGGCGCTCGAATTCGAATTGGCCAAGCGCGACATCCCGTACGACTTCCGCGGCGGCATGAAGTTTTTCCAGCGCGCACACATCAAGGACGTGGTAACGCACCTTCGATTGGTGGCAAACCGTCCGTGACGAGATTGCGTGGATGCGCGTGCTCGGGCTGCAGCCGGGCGTCGGTGGCGTGACCGCGGCGAAGCTCGTCGAAAAAATGCGCGGCGTCGACACGGCCGAGGCACTCGTCGCGAACCCGCCGAAGGTGGACGGTAAGGCCGGCCGCGCGTTCGACGCGGTGCTGCTCGCCGTCAAGAAGATGCTCGCGGCCAAGCGGCCGTCCGACATGATCCGTTCCGTCATCACGGGCGGCTATCGCGACTATCTCGAGGCCGAGTATCCGGACTTCATGGATCGCCTCGAGGACCTCGAGCAGTTCGCGCTGTTCGCCGAACCGTACGACGACGTGACGAAGTTTCTCGAGGAAGTGACGCTCACCGAAGATTACGGGGCGGGAAAGGAAAATGGTACCGACGACCGCGAGCGCATGGTACTTTCGACCATCCACCAGGCAAAGGGTCTCGAGTGGGACGCGGTGTTCGTGATGGGCCTCGTCGACGGCAAGTTCCCGAGCCAACGCTCGCTCGACGAGGACGGCGGCCTCGAGGAGGAACGCCGCCTCTTCTACGTTGCCTCTACCCGTGCCCGGCGCTACCTGTTTTTGACCTACCCAATCTCGAGCGGCGATGATACGCTGATGTTCTCCCAGCCGTCGCAGTTCATCCAGGAATTACCGCCGAACCTGGTCGAGGAAGTGCGTCTCAAGGCCGCCCAAAGCCCTCGGTTTGCCGGAGGATCGTCCTTGAGTCGTCCGTCCTCGTCATGGGATGACGACGGACCGACCATCGTGCTCGACGATTTGGGAGAACGTAAGCCGACGAAGCCGATGGGCGGCTCATTCCTCCGCGACGTCAACGACTTATAACATCCGTTTGCCATATGAATGAACGCGCATCGTATTTTGGACACGAATCCGCACGGGCCGAGCGTTCGTTGTCGCCGGAAAACAGGCGGCAGGTTCTGCTGGTGCAACGCACCGTCGGCATGCTTGATCGAATCAGGGAAAATTTGTCCGGGTCGCCGTCGGATTCGCGGGATCTTCCGTTGGTTCCCTCCGATGCGGCCGCCGCGAAGAACATGGGGGAACAGTTGCGGGCGCGCATGCTGCTGCTGGTGCGCGATATCGCGAGAATCGTTCCCGCGGTCGGAATTCCAAGGGAAACGAAAGATCTTTTGCTGGATGCGTTGGCGGTTTCCTCGGATGGGTCGCTTTCGCGGGGGACCGTCGACCTTGAGTCGTTTAACCACACGCTGCAGACGGTCCTTGACCGACTCTCTTCGCGTTCTGAACACGCTTGATATGGATTATTCTCAACGGTCTCTCGCGCTTCACCGCGCGACGGGGGGAAAATTGGAAATCGTGCCGACCGTTCCGCTTCTGACGCGCGACGACTTGTCGACCGCGTACACGCCGGGCGTGGCGGAGCCGTGCCGGGCGATTGCCGCGGACGTTTCGCTTGCGCGCGAACTGACCATCAAGGGTCGGTTCGTCGCGGTCGTGACCGACGGGTCGGCCGTGCTTGGTCTCGGCAACATCGGTCCGGAGGCGGCCATGCCGGTCATGGAGGGGAAGGCGATTCTATTTAAGAAATTTTCCGGGCTCGACGCGTTTCCGATCTGTCTCGCGACGCAGGACACGGAAAAGATCATCGAGACGGTGAAGAACATTTCTCCGGGCTTCGGCGCGATTCACCTTGAGGACATCGCGGCGCCGAAGTGCTTTGAGATCGAGGATCGTTTGTCGCGTGAGCTCGACATGCCGGTGATGCACGACGACCAGCACGGCACC
>DAISXX010000041.1:0-8513 GCA_036825695.1 Patescibacteria group bacterium
CCCGTGTCTCGATCGCGATCATCGTCGCGGGGAGAAGGGAGGGGAGGAGCGGACGCATCAGGATGCATCGACGCTCCTCGAGAAGCTGCAGGATTCATGCCTTACCTGGATGGCACTCGGATTTGCTTGCGACCCGAGAAACGCTAGACGGTTTATGCTGCGAAGATAAGTCGGAGACGGGCGAGCCCGTTGCCTTCCACTCGGACGTCCTTGTTTAGGGCAGACGCTTGTTCGTTCGCAGGTTGCCTTTCCGTCTGGCTGGGCGGGACGACACCGCCGGGGCGGTGGGATATGACGGCTGCCGTACGGCCGTCTTCCATTCCTTGTGGGAACATCGAGTCCCGGACGAACCCGTTCGTCGTTCCGGGAGTATCGCGTGCAATGGCTGTCCGGCCTGCACGACGATTATCGGCATGTCGAATCCATCGTCGCTTGAGTCGCCTTGCCAGGGCGACTACCGGGTGTCCCAACGCGTGATGATGGACGCGCGGACCGGTCCGGCCGTTCGCTTGCGACGACGGTGGGAGGGGCACCTCCCTTCTTTCGGCGAGCGGCTCGTCGTCAGAAGGGAGGGGAGGAGCGGACGCATCAGGATGCATCGACGCTCCTCAGGAAGAAGGGTTGCGGCTCGGCCCGTTGGCTTCGCCGCGAGACGGTGCTCCTAAGCGGCCGTGGTCGGTCCGCGAGCGTTGCCACCTCATTGTTGGCGCGTTCGGTCGGCAGTGCGTCTTGAGGAGGTCCACCTCCCACGCATCCTACGTTCCTACTTGCGCCGACGATCCTATTGATCGCCCCAAGTGCGGTCGGAAGATCCCTCTTCATCCGCTGCTTGGTACCACTGCTGATGGTGATCACCTCCGTTGGCTGGGTCAGAGTTGCATGCCGGATGTGCCGACCCGGAAGTCTGGCTACCAAGGCGCTGGGGACGCGTTGGCTGCCATACTTCCGGGCCGGAAACCCGTCGATTGGGCGGGGAAGGTAACAGAAAACCCGGGGCGAAGACCTTGCGGTCCCGCTTGCCCCAGGTTTTTGTTGTCCGGCACGTTTGCGACTCTCTCCTCTCGTCCTCGTGGGTTCAGGTTCGTGTCAACCGTTGCCTGTCCTCACTGCGACAACAGCAGAATAACACAACCTGAAATGTTTGTCAATAGGTTGGTGTACAGAATATATAAAATTCGCTAAAATTAGATAAAAACTATGTACAAATGACTGGAAAATAGAATGATAAAATCAGTCATACAATAACCAACGATTGACAACCACGTGGTTTCATGATAGAGTATTTCCGCAACCGTGAAGAACGGTCGCACTCAACACCCTCTGGGTACGGAGGTGCCCATGTTCTAGCCCTCGGCAAAAAACCATTCCTTCACCGCTAGCCAACTGCACCCGAGAAATCGTGGCGAATCGGCAAGATCAAGATCATCAACAAGGTCGCTACCATCCCAAGTCACATCAGCGACATCGGTCAAAGGCCAGATCGGTCATGACCAAGTAGGTGAAACGCCAAGGCGCGCGAATCAACATCGCGTTTCGACGCCATGGCGTGTCTCGAGATCAAAACCGACCAACCACGAGAGGTGCATATGTGGTAGTGGGTGAGGGCTCTGTCGGCCAGCGCAAGCTGTGTCCGACATCCTTCCCTCGTGACGTCCAAGGACGCCGCAAGAGAAAGCAAAACGACCCCGGCATTTGTGCCGTGGTCGTTTTCGTTTGCGGCTATGCCTTGCACGAGGAGCTCCACGCGGCGTTGAACAGCACGCGCATGGTGTTCGCGACCGACGCGCTCTCCACGATGACCACCACCGGTCGGCCGATGAAGGTCATGAGCGAGACGAAGTTGCCGTAGATGGAAATGTCGCCGTGGAACTCGCCGTACGCCTCGTCGAGTTTGCAGTATTCTACGTCGTCGCGGCGGAAGCGGATCTCGCCGCGGTGGAGCATGCGGAGCGTCTTGATGTCCTTCCAGGAAACCGCGCTGCGCGAGGCTTGGATCGTCTCGGGGTTGAGGTGTCCGTACACGTCGTCGAGGTTCGACATCTCGTACATCGCGTCCGGGTTCGCCTTCGCGAGCTGGTCGAAGTACGCGGGCAGGGCCTCCTCGCCCTCGAACACCTTTACGGCCGGCTTGATGCCTCCCGAGAGCAGGTGGAGCGTGGTGACCTGGTTCTCGATGTCCGCGAGCGTGGTGGCGAACCGCTGTTGCTCGCCCTTCAGGTAGGAGACGATGCGGTGCGGATCTTCCGACGAATAGAGCGTTCGTTTTCCTGAGGTCGACGTGGCCATGAGACCGCGTTTCTGCAGAAGTTCGATGGCCTCGTATGCCGCCGTACGCGAGATGTTCGCCTTTTGCGCGATGTGTTGCACCGTGCTTGGGCCGAGCTCGAGCGTGGCGAGATACACTTTGGACTCGCTCGGGAGCAGGCCCACGTCTGACAGCAATTTTTGGATGTCTTTTGCCATAGAAATCAGGAACCTTCGCCGGCGACGCGGAGCACTTCGTCCACCGTCGTCAGTCCGTCCAAACATTTGAGCATGCCGTCCTGCTGCATGGTGGTCATGCCCTGGCTCTTCGCGAGCTGGCGCACCTGGTACTCGTCGATCTTTTCGGAGAGCTGCGCGCGCACCTCGTCGGTCATGAGCAGCAGCTCGTAGATGCCGATGCGGCCCTTGTAGCCGGTGTTGTTGCATGCCTCGCAACCCTTGCCCTTATAGAACTTCCATTGCTCGGGAGCGGCGATCGTCTCGCCGGAGTTGGCCGGGACGTCGAGGAGGATTTTTTTCGTACGTTCGAGCGTTTCCGCGTCGAGCGTCATTTCCTCCTTGCAGTCCTGGTGGATCTTGCGCGTGAGACGTTGGCCGATGATGACGTTGAGCGCCGGGGAAAGGAGGAACGGCTTCACGCCCATGGCGATGAAGCGGGGAAGGGCGCCGGCCGCGTCGTTCGTGTGGAGCGTGGAGAGCATGAGGTGGCCGGTGAGCGCCGCGTTGATGGCGGTCTCGGCCGTCTCGAGGTCACGGATTTCGCCGACCATCACGATGTCCGGGTCCTGGCGCAGAATCGACCGGAGGCCGGACGCGAACGTGTATTGCTTCGAATGGTCGATCTGCGATTGGTTGATGCCCGCGAGCTTGTACTCGATTGGATCCTCGAGCGTGATGATCTTCTCGTCCGGCGTGTTGAGCTTGCGCAGGATGGCGTACAGCGTGGTGGTCTTACCGGAACCGGTCGGACCGGTGGTAATGATCATGCCGTGCGGCTTCTCGATTTCGCGGATGAGCTTCTTCTCGGCGAGCGGGCGCAGGCCGAGCCCGGTGAAGTCCACGGCGATCGATCCTGGGCGGAGAATGCGCATCACCACGGACTCGCCCCAGTTGGTCGGGATGGTGGAAACGCGCACGTCCGTGTCGCCGTCCTTGAGAAAGATCGTGAAGCGTCCGTCCTGCGGCCGGTCGGTAACGTTTATCTTGAGGCCGCTGATGAGCTTGATGCGCGCGATCATCTTCTTCCAAAAGTCGTGCGGCAGCTCTGCCACGTCCTGGAGCACGCCGTCCACGCGGAAGCTGATGCCCACGCGTTTCTCCTCGGCCTCTATGTGTACGTCGGACGTGTTGAACTGGATGGCGCCGGCCATGATGATGGTCATGATGTCCGTGATCGACGCCTTGTTGAGCACGCGCTGGATGTCCGGGAAGGTTTTGAGCTCGGCCTTGAACCGGGTGAGCTCGTCATCCGTCACCTTCACGCCCTTCACGATCAGCTTGATCTTCGGGAGCGTGTCGTACATCTTGATGGCCACGCGCATCGACTCCTCCGAGACCTGGTACACCCCTCCGTTCGCCTGGTTGCGTTCCGCGATTTGAAACAGGACTTCCTTCAGGCGCGGGTCGGCCGGGTTGACCGCGGCAAGCCGAAATTCCGTTCCGGAGTGCAGGAAGCAGACGGCCTGCAGCTCGGTGGCCTGCTCTCTTGGCAGCTGACTCAGCGCTTCCGGGCTGATGGGGAATCCCTTCAGGTTCACGTATTGGAGTCCCGCGCCCGCGGCCTTACGCCTGGTTTCGTCTTCCAACTCGCGCAGGCGGACTTCCTTCATTTTTTCGTCGAATTTTTCTTGGACCGTTGATTCCGGACCCACCGGACCGGGTGATTTCGTCTTCTGGATCAGGTCTTCGATTGATTGCGTCAGTTTCTGCATATCGGTGTGATTATAGCACAAAGTTCCGAGATCCAAGACCCAAGTTCCAAACAAAAAAGTCCCAACAATTTGGAACTTATTCGTTGGAACTTGGAACTTACTTCCCGTTCCAAATCCGATGCGTCTTGGAAACCATCCGCTTTTTTCCGGTTGCTAACTCGTAGAACCGCACCCATGCCGCGTATTGGAACGTCGTCACCATTCCGACGAAGCCGAACAGGAGGAGCACGAGCAGGAACGCGCCGAGCACGTTCACGATCAGGAACGCGGTGGCGTTCGCGAACGCAAGGGCGACCGACACCACCACCGCGAACGGGATGGAGAGGAGCGCGACGGACAGGACGAACAGGATTCCCGTCGCGATCATGGAGACGAACAGGATGAGCCCGAGCTCGAACGCGGCGAGCCAATGCGCGCGCCAGGCACGGACCGCGTGGTGGACGGCGTCGAGCGCGTGGGTGTTCTTCTGTACCATGTCCGCGCTCGCGAGCATGAACAGGGTGGAAATGACGATGGTGAGCGGGAAGACGACGAGACACGTGGCCGACGTCGCGAGGATGTCCTGGGTCGAAGGACGTTCGACGAGGGCGAACAGCGGGACGACCGCGATGAGCGTCACGATGCCGTGCGCGGCCTTGTGCAGCAAGTTCAGCAGGAGCAGGTCGGCAAACGAGCGTTTGCTCGCGGCAACGGCCTCCGGATCCGCGATTTCCTTCTTGCCGGTTCCGGCCACGAGCGCTCCCTGGCTGACCACCGACGCCACGATGGCGAGCAGTCCGGCCACGATGACGAATCCGGCGATCATGCTCGCGCGCGTCGGATCGAGCGACAGCGCGTCCTGGACGAACCCGCCGAACATCCGTTTGGCGCCGAGCGTCCCGCGCATCGCCGCGAGCGACGCGTCGCGCATCGCCGAGAGGTGGCGGAAGTTCTTCGCGGTCATTTCCCACGCGCCGCCCGTGGAAAGCAGCGCCGCGAACAAACCAAAAACCCACAGCTGCTTGCGTCCCCACGCGACGCGCAAGGCGTCGGTCAGCAGGGAACGGTACACGGTTGTGGGTTTTGGCTTCTGCATATCCTCCTTATGCGAACAGCGCTTCGAATGCGTCTTTTTCAATGGTCTCCTTCTCGAGCAGCGTATTGGCGATCTTGTCGAGATGGGTTTTCTTCTCCCGGATTATAGCACGGGCGGTCTCCATCGCGCCATGGACGAGCTTCGTGACCTGCTCGTCGATATCCTGCGCGGTTTTTTCGGAGTAGTTGCGCGTCTCGTGCATCTCCTTGCCGAGGAAGATCATTTCCTCGCGCTCCCCGAACGTGCGCGGGCCGAGCTCGCTCATGCCATAGCGAACGACGAGCTGGCGGGCGAGCTGGTTGCAGTGCTTGAGGTCGGAGCTCGCGCCGGTCGTGATGTCGCCGAACGTTTCCTGTTCCGCGACGTATCCGCCGAGCGACATCGCGAGGTCCGCGAGGAACTGCTTGCGGCGGTGGAGGCGGCGGTCCTCGTTCGGGAGCTTCATGGTGTAGCCGCCGGCCGATCCGCGGCTGATGATGGATACCTTGTGCACCGGGTCGGCGTCGGGGAGCATTTTCGCGACGAGCGCGTGGCCGGCCTCGTGGTAGGCCGTCACTTTCTTTTCCTCCGCGTTCATCACGTAGGACTTGCGCTCCGGCCCGAGCATGACCTTTTCGATGGAGGTGAGCACGTCCAGGTTCGTCACTTCCTTCGCGTTGGTGCGGCCCGCGCGGATGGCGGCCTCGTTCAGGAGGTTCATGAGGTCCGCGCCGGAGAATCCGACCGTGCGCTGCGCCACCGTGCGCAGGTCGACGTCCTTCGTGAGCGGCTTGTTCTTCGCGTGGACCTTGAGGATGGCCTCGCGCTCGTTGATGTCCGGGAGGTCGAGCGTCACGCGGCGGTCGAAGCGGCCCGGGCGGAGCAGGGCCGGATCGAGCACGTCCGGGCGGTTGGTGGCGGCGATGACGATGACGCCGAGGTTCGGCTCGAAGCCGTCCATCTCGGTGAGAATTTGGTTGAGGGTCTGCTCGCGCTCGTCATGCGAGCCGCCGAGGCCGGATCCGCGCTGGCGGCCGACCGCGTCGATTTCGTCGATGAAGATGATGCACGGCGCGCTCTTCTTCGCCTTGCCGAACAGGTCGCGCACGCGGGAGGCACCGACGCCGACGAACATTTCCACGAATTCGGAGCCGGAGATGTAGAAGAAGGGAACTTCCGCCTCGCCGGCCACCGCGCGGGTGAGGAGCGTCTTGCCGGTTCCCGGCGGGCCCATGAGCAGCACGCCCTTCGGGATCTTCGCGCCGAGGTCCGCGAACTTCTTCGGGTTCTTCAGGAACTCGACGATCTCGCCGAGCTCTTCCTTCGCCTCCGTGGCGCCCGCGACGTCCGCGAATTTCACCTGCTGCTTCTTGTCCGTGAACTCGCGCGCGCCGCTCGAGCCGAACGACATCGCCTTGTTGTTGGCGCCCTGCATCTGCTTCAGCATGAAGAAGAACAGCACCATGAGCAGCACGATGGGGAGGAGCGACGGAAGGATGTAGCCGATGAGATAGCCGCCGATCGAGTTGCTCTTGATCGTGATGTTGGCGGCTTTCAGCTCGTCGGACGTCACGCCGTAGCTCACGAGCAGGTCCTCGAGCGAGCTCGACCCGTCGACGGTGGTCTTCACCTTGGTGCCGTCGTTCAGGTCGGCGACGACGGAGTTGCCGTCGACCGTGAGGGTCTTCACCTCGCCGGCCTCGACGCGCTCAACGACCTGCCCGATGGAAACCGCCTCGGTCTTCTGCGACTTCACCGAGTACGTGGAAAAAATTGCGCCGAGCAAAATGACGGCGAGAATCGCGATAATGACGTTTTTGGAAAGCGGTTTCATAGGTTGGAAGATCGCTACAAGTAACGGGGTTATTCTATGTGAATCGGGGGTCAGCGTCAATCGTTGCCGTCTCAATCAAAACGACCGAGACCCCGCGGGTTCTCGGTCGTTCGTATCTTACTCGGCCGCCTCGGTCTTTTCGACCGCGACTTCCTCCTTCTTTTCCTCCGGCTTCGACGGCTGTTCTCCGGCGGCCTTGAGCGAGAGACCCAGGCGGTGCTCGTTCGGCTCGATGGAGATGATCTTGAAGTTCATGCGGTCGCCGGACTTCGCGAGCGTGTTCACGTCGATGCCCGCGACGTTCGAGAGCTCGGAGACGTGCGCGAGGCCGTGGATTTCCGGGTCGAGCTCCACGAAGAAGCCGAACGGGTTCACCTTGAGCACCGTGCCGACCACGATGTCGCCGACCTTGTAGCGCTTCTGGATGTCGGACCACGGGTCCTTCACGAGTTTCTTCATGGAGAGGAAAATCTTGCTTCCCTCGATGCCGATCACCTCGGCGGACACCTTCTGGCCGATCTTCAGGATGTCGCGCGGGTGGTCGATGCGCTGCCAGGCGATCTCGGAAATATGGACGAGACCTTCCAGGCTGCCGAAGCGGACGAACGCGCCGAAGTCCGCGAGCGCGGTCACTTCGCCGTCGACCGTGTCACCGACGCGGTACTGCGCGATGACGCTCTTCTGGCGCTCCTCCCACACGGCCTTCTCGGAGACGATGAGCTTCTCCTCGGCCTCGTTGACGTCGATGACCTTCACGGAGAAGTCCGAGCCGACGTACGACTTCAGCTTCTCGAAGATCTTGTTCTTGTCGCCGCCCGTGACGCGCGGGTAATGGTCCGGCGAGAGCTGGGACACCGGAAGGAAACCGGTGACGTGGTTCACGCGGACGATGAGTCCGCCCTTGTTCGCCTCCGTGATCTTCACGTCGACGATGGTGCCGGCCGTGAACATCTCGCGGAGCTCCTCCCAGGCCTTCTTCTGGCCCGCGAAGCGGAACGAGAGTTCCATTTCGCCGTTCTCGTTCTCGAGGTCGATTACCGTGGCTTCCACCTCGGCGTCTTCCTTGAGGCCGTCGTACTGCTTGGACTCCGAGAAAATCTCGCGGCCGCGGATGACGCCGACGGTCATGCCGTCGATGTCCACGCGCACCTCGCGCCGGTCGGCGGAGATGATGCGGCCCTTCACCGCGTCGCCCATCTTCGGGACGTTGAGGTATTGGCCCTCCTCCATGAGTTTCTGAAACGGGGTCTGCGGCGCGGCGGCGGCCGCGATTTCGTCCTTGTCGGACATAGAGTTGGTTCCGGCAGGCGGCCCGCAACGTTGCAGACGGCCCGACGGGGCTAGGAATAGAAGTGCCGGAAGTATATAAGAGGAGGCGGGCTTTGACAAGGGGTGGGGCCGAGGGTAGGGTGCCGGGACGTTATCGGAG
>DAISXX010000042.1:0-8429 GCA_036825695.1 Patescibacteria group bacterium
GACGCCACCGATGCCGCACTCGTAGCTGAAGAATCCGATGTCTGACGTTTGCACCTTGGCCTCCTTTGGACAAGGCGCGGGTCACCCAGATGGCCGCCCATCGGCCTCGAACATCGAGTCCGACCACGGCCCGGGGAAACCAAGCGGGTGGAACGTCCGTTGTGCGCACGTCGTCAAAAAGACTCTTCGCTCACGCAAAAAATATAGCAAACGGATCTGTGACCGACAAAATTCTCTGTGGATAAACTTGTATTTTACGCTAATCCTAGCCAACACGCTTGACAATCCCCATAAAAAGTGATGTATTTGTACATACAAAGATTGCCATGCGGCGTGTTGCTCCGACAGTCGGGGCGGCAAGACGTTGGCAGAGACCTTTTCGCCGCGGGACGCATCCCGCAAGGAGCCGCGATGATCACCATGCTTTTCCTGCTCGCGTGCGCGGGCAACGGGCCGGGTGACTCCGGCTCCGGCAACGACGACACCAGCGTCACCACGAGCTTCAGCGCGAAGCTCGAGATCACCCTCCCCGCCGGGGAGTCGGTCGCGGAGACCGAGGTCCGCGTGGACGGCGAAGCCGTCCCGAGCTGCGACGCCACGAGCCACAAGTGCTCGTACGACGTGGAAGAGCCCGACACCTACACCGTGACGGCCGACTGCGAGGCGACCTACTTCGCCCCGCTGACGATCACCGTCACCGAGGAGGACAACGGTTCGACCCTGTCGAACGCCTGGACCACGGGCGGCTGCGGCGACGCGAACTGGCAGGTCGGCGACGGCTTCTGCCAGGACGACACCGGCAAGTCCCTGTGGACCAACGGTCAGGTCGCCTGCGACTTCTCCGGCCGCTGGCAGGGCATCGAGGACGAGTACTGGGACTGGGATGCCACCCTCTCGATGACCGCGATCGACCTCGACGGCGACGGCATCGCGAGCGAAGTCGGGATCGAGGGCAGCACGCCTTTCGACGGCATCGTCAACGCGAGCGGAACCAAGTTCTACGAGGTCACGGACGCGGGTGCGCTCATCTCTGGCGAACTCGTGAAGATCAACGGAGACGAATACGTCCCGGCTACCTCGTGTGCGGATTTCGACGCGGTCTGGATCAGTCTGATCGGTGCCAACGGCGTCGCGACCGACTGGCACATCCGCCCGTACTAGGCCAAACCCACACTCAACTGTGGGATTTTTTTTATTCTGTACATCGTGATCCAAAAACAAGACTGGGCACTAGCCCAGTCTTGTTTTTCCTATGGAGTCACCACGACGTAACCATCGTAATTAATCCACGGATTAACGATTCCACCCTGTGTGTAGTCAGGGCAACTTCCATCAGATGTAGACGGACAATGACTAGTATTACACTCATTGCCGTGCAGACCACTGTAGCAAAGCCCCGCCGTATCGCTAGACGTGTAACCAAGAGCGTCCTCCGCATCACAGTACCCCGTGCACCATCCCCAGTTATCCTTCACGCTCACGCGCGGCTGGAACACGCAGGATCCGGCGGATCCGATCGTGCCGTTGCCGGCGCATGGCGAGTTGGTCAGGCGCGTGTTGCCGTCTGGGTCCGTAGTCGTCTCGCATTCCGGAAGATCGTCGATCATCCCGGTTTCGCAGACGTAGTCCTTGGAGAACGTGATATAGCTCTCGTCGCAGGCGTCGGGAGACATGCTCCAGTTGTCTTCCGATCCGCACATCGGATCGCCAACGCTGTCATAGCCGCGGTGGTTCTGGTAGAAGTTGTCGCTTGACGTGGAACCGGATTGGCTCCCGTTCACGCCTCCTACCGGCCAGTCGTGGCTCGTGTCCGCGTGGTTGCCGTCGCCCCAGTCGACGATGATGTTCTTGATCGGCATCTGGTTCGGATTGGCGTAGGCGAAGAAGCTGACGCTGATGTGCTTGTACCCGTCGGCTCCTTCGATGTCGCCGGAATCCACGCCGTTGACGCTGAAGCGTCCTTCATCGCCTTCCTCGCAGTTGGTCCCGTCGCATTCGCCGACGGAACGGATGATCGGCACGCTTGGAATACCCTCCGAGGTCACGTTGCCTTCGGTGTCATATCCGCCGAACGTGTCGCCGGTCGCGGTGTAATCCCAACTGACAAGGTCCGTATCCGTGGAGGATTGCTGCTCATAGCCGCCGTAATCCGTCCCCGAAGACACGGTCGATGCCGGAAAGCTCGTCGCCATGGAGTACCGCCACCACGGAGTCGGGTTCGTGGAAGTAAGCGTGAGCGATTTCGCGAAGATCTGTTTGATGAGCTCAGCCGCATTGCTTGCCGTTCCGTTCGAAACGGCGACCGGATAAGCGAACTTGCAGAAGTTCGCACCCACGCTGTAGTGCGCTGTGGCGGGACCACCCGTGTCACGACAGAGAAGCACTTGGCAATCCCGATCGTCAACGCATGCGCGTCCCTCGCGGGGCCCCAGATTGCAGGTGCCGTCGCTGCATTCGACGCCGATATTGCAACCGTTGTCGGCAAGACTCGTCTCACTTGTGCTGCACGAAATATTCTGGCAGTACCCGCTCGCAGCACAGATGGTTTGCATGGCCGCGCAGTCGGAGTCCGTCGTACACGTGTCGGCAGCATCGTAACCCGTTCCATCCATGATCTGACCGTCATGATAGCTGTCTCCCGTCGCATACCACGTAAACGACGTGTACGCGCGGGCATCCTCCCCGTCGGCACCGGCGCTCGACAAGGAGAATCCGGTGTCGCAGGTTGGCCCTGCCGTCGGGAACTCTTTCGCGTCAGCCGCAGCCGTCCCCTCCTCGCACGCAACGACCTTGAGCGGATGCGAGTCATCGGACGAATCCGTATCAATCGGCGACGACTCGCTTACGTCGTCCGCCTTTCCGAACGGATCCTGCTTCGAATTTACCGCGTACGCCATGTCCGCGTCATACGTGACGATCGTATAGTCGGTCGTTGCGACATGGTCGTACAGACGGTCCGTCCAACCGGTGTTGTACACCGAGGAGTCGGCCACCTTCACCACCTGGGAACACACGGCCTGCGTATGAAGAGTGATGTCCGTGGCAAGATTCGCGGAGTCGTAATACTCGGCCGGGTCAACGTAGTCGGACAGTTCGCTGACGCTCGCCGCGATCGGCGTACGGCACGTTTCGTACGCCGCGGCATCCGCGGCGTCAACGTGATCGATGTTGTCCGAACCGCCGTTATTCTCGCACGGCTTGGTGTAATCGATCACTCCGTCAGCATCCGCCTGGAACGAGTCGTTCGGGACGCAGAGAGCGTTATAGTAGTGGTAATCGCCGTAACCGATGTCGCGTTCTTCGCAGCTCCACACAACCATGAATGACCCGTCTATGCACGTGTTAGGCGGATCGTTGCCGCACGTGTCGTCGAACGCCCCCGCGTCAAAAGACGCGTCGGTCGCCTGGAAGTAATATGCCGCATCCGTCTCCGAACAGTAGTACGTGTCGCCCTGGTTGAATCCCGCACCGACGAATTTTCCGTACAGGTCCGTCGATCCAGAAAGCTGGTCAACCGGGAGCCAGGTGAGGCACGCGCGATCCTCATCCGCGGAGCTTCCGTTCTTTTGGATGGACGTATCGCGCTCGAGACAGTAACCGTCCCAGCCGTATACGGCGTCCTGACGGGCAAGAGTCGCGCATGTTCCGCCGGCATAGCTGCCGGAGGTGCTGCACTCGCTGTCATCGGAGCAGAACGTGCCGGCGAGCGCGCCTCCGATGCAGACGCCCGTGTTGGCTCCGTACACGCTCAAGTCGGTAGAGAGCGGGTAGTACCGAGTCACGGCACCGGTGGCGCCGTACTGGACTTTGTCGTATGAACAGTCGCAGTCGCCGGTCGCGGACGCGTCCAGCGCCGATGTCGACAGATTGTCGATCGGCGAGCACGCATTCACCGTCTCGAAGCCGTATGCGAACGTGTACGGCCGGGACTCGAAATCCTCGGGAGCCGTCTGAACATCGCCCGTCGGAGACTTCCACTCGGTGACCACCTCGTTCGGGAACGGGGCGAGCACTTCCGGATAGCCGCGGCAGGACTCGTTCTCGGCGTTGGTCGGTCGGTCCAAAGGATCGCCGCCGATGTCCGTCACGCAGGTGTTATTGAGGCAGGAACCGACCTTTGAGGCAGCATCCTTGGTGCACTGGCCGCCCGAATACGCGGCGCAATCGCCGGCGTCGACGCACGTACTGGCGTTCGGCGCGAGATCATTGACGCAGCGCGAGATACCGACGTCACAGATCGGGTACGTCGCGTTGACGCACACCGTGGCCTCGGTCGCCTCGGAACACGGGTCCGTCACGGACGGATCGACGTATTGGCAATAACCGACCACGCACTGCTCGGAACCGTCGCAGTCGCCGTCGGTCGAACACGCGTCGCCGCTCGTTTCGCAGTGGCCGACGATGCATTCTCCAAGCCAGCCATCCGTTGAGAGATCGCACGATCCGGCCACGTAGCCGAGACGGAAATCCTGCACCGGCGTACGGCAGACGTAGGTGGCGTCATCGCAGTCCGAACCGGAATCGCTCGCGTCGTCGCACGGATGGAAGCTGCCGTCCGCGGCAAGCTGCGGGATGACTGGGGAATTCGTCGTGTCCGCAACGCCGTCCCCGTCCGTATCCGTTCCCTCCACGCAAATGTACCCGTACTCGTCCGGCGCGATGTTCACCTGGTCGTACTGGTCGACCGGCAACTGGTTCGGAATCGCGTAGCCGGCGTATTCGATGCCGTTCCACGTGGTGTCGCGGGACGCGTATTCGCTCGCGTCGAGGACCACCGGGTCGGTTTCGCTCCATTGGGTGCAGAAGCTGGTGTCGCCGGTGCGAGTGTAGCGGGTGCACAGGCCGACCTTGTCGCAGATGGTCTCGAACTTGCTCGTGCGCGAATTCCAGGAAACCTGGCTCGACTGGCACGAAAGCCAGGCGGCGCACTCGCGGTCGCGGTCCACCTTGATGACGCGGTTGGCGTCGTTGGAGAGCGCATACGGGTATGCGGTGCCGGCGAGACGCGGCACGACGTTCAAATCGTCATCCGGCATGACGCAGGATCCGGAAACGGTCGTCCCGTTCACGGTGTCCAGGTCCGGACAGTCGGTGTCGGCGTAGCAGGAACCGTCCAGCCAGTCCTGGTCGTCATAGGAAGACGACATGCCGCGCACGTAGATGGATTGAGCCGACGGCGTGTCGATGGAATCGCCATCATCCACCTGGTAGTAGCAGCGCTTCTCGCAGAGATTCACGGTTTCGCCGCTCGGCGTGGTAATGACCGCGTTGTCCGGATCCTCGCACGAAATCGGATCCTGCTTGCTGCCCGGCTCGTCGCCGAAAATATCATCGGCATGCGTGGAGGCGATGTAGGAAGCGGTGGTGTTGTACGAGAGGGTCGAATCCGAGGTGTCGTAGAACAGCGCGCAGCCCGCCTTCTGGCTCACCTGCCCCTGGCACTGCTCGCTCGCCGTGAGCGATTCCTCGGACAGGGTGGAGTCGTCGAGGAAGTAGTACGGCGTTCCGGCCGGGTACACGCCCTGGTCGGTGTCGGATTCGTCGGTGAACTCCGTGCACAAGTCCTCGGAATTCGGACAGGTGGCTCCCCAACCCGTGAAGGTCGTATCGCCGTTGCGCCACACGCCGAAGGAACTGCCCGAAATCAGGTAGGAATCGTCCGCGGACGGGTCGAAGTCGCCGCTCGCGTCCGTGTCGGTCCAGTAGCACGGCTCGTCCGTGTCCTTGCGGAACCATCCGGAATAGCTCATGCCGTTGATGGTCACGCCGCTCTGGTACTCGCACGTCTGGTCGGCCGGATCCTTGAAGTAGTAATTGCCGTCCTGGGTGGAGGACCATTCCTCGCAGAAGAGGGCCTGGTTCTCGCACAGGATGTCGGAATACGAATCCGGATCGTCGATGACGTAGGTCGATTCGAACGAGGCGACGTTCGACTTGTCCTGGTCGTACGTCGGGAACCCGACCTCGGTACAGCCGACGTTCTCGGCGGTACACCTGGCGGAACCGTCGTCCACCAGGTACGCCGGCATGTCCGTTTCGACGGCGCGCGCCTCCGGACCGAGCTGCATGGAGAACGTGCCGTCCGTCGGCATGTCAACGGGCGTGCTGCCGTCGTAGTCGAACAGGCAGTAGCTCTCCCCCGCGGAGATGGTACAGGCGGTATCGCCGCTTACGAGACAGGCGGTGTTCGCGGAAACGACGCCGGCGTCGTTGGAACAGCGCGCGTTATAAACCGTTCCGAACGCACCGTCGGAATTCTGCGTGTCGTACACGGCCTCGCAGCCGACGACGTCCTCGGAACAGAGGTCGGAGAACTGGTACAGGTCGGCGGTGTTGCCGTTCTGGTCGGTGTACGCCTCGCAGCCGAGGTAATACTGCGGGCTGTCCGCGCCGTCGGCGGTCTGGTCGCAGGTGCTCGGGGTGACCCAGGAATCCTTGATGACCGTGACGTTCTCCTCCACGGCCTTCAGGCGGATGTTGTCGAGATAGAAGATGGATCCGGCCGGGGCGCCGAAGTCGATGATGGCGGAGTCGTCAAAGCTCGCGAACGACGAGGTGTCGAGCGGGCCGATGGTGTACTCGTGCCAGCCGCCCTCGAGCAGGATGCCGTCGTTGCCCACGTTCTCGTTGGTCGGATCGACGAAGTCGTGCCCGGTGCCCGATCCGCCGAGCTCGTCGAACGTCACGGCAATGTAGCCGCTTCCCTTCGCCCAGAAGCTCAGGATGTACGTCTTGCCCGCGACGAGCGCGTCGTCGAGCGTGCCGCAGTTGTTGTCGCCCTCCGCGACCGTGCACGGGTTGCCCGTGCCGTAGTCGATCTCGCAGCCCGAGCTCGTCACCGCGTGCGAGGAATCGATGCCCGAGCAGGTGTCGGCCTGGGTGGTGGCGTCGGTGGCATCGTAGGTCAGGCTCGTGTCCGACCAGTCGAGGAACTGCATGGCGGTGGTGACCGAGGAACCGGTGGTCATGGACACGCGCATGGAGTGGCCGCCGGTCGCGACGGACTCGTTCGAGACGGTGACGGTCGATCCGGAGTTCTCGTAGTACTCCGAAACGGACCCGTCCTCGACGTCGTCCGAATACACGGTGCTGGCATTGCGGCCCGCGCCTCCGGTATAGGAACGGCAGCCCGCCTGCGAGGCCGGACATTCGGTGGATTCTGCCGGAAGTCCGTAGTAGCGGCAGTCGCCGACGGACGTCCAGTAGCCGCCGGACACGGTACAGTCGGCCTGTTCCCCGCCCGCGAACCGGTACGGGTGGCAATCGTCCGAAACCGCGACCGTCTGCGTCACGTCACGGTAGTGGATGTTTCCGCTGTCGTCATAGAATTCGCGACAGTTCGGGTTCGAAAGGATGTCGTCGTGCTCGTTGCAGTCGTCCGCGGCTTCGAGGTCGGCGTCGCCCGTGGCGGAGTCGACGCAGACGACGGTGGATTCCGTGGAAACTTCCCAGTTCACGCACGGCGCGAGATCGGCGTACGTGTCGTCCACGCCCGTGCCGGTCGATTCGGTGTAGTTCACCTCGTTCGAGGCGCTCGCGTCCGACTCGAGCAGATTCCACGTGACGAGCTGGTAGCCCGCAAGGTCGGAACCTTCCCACGTGAAGAACGTGGACGCCGTGTTATCGGAATCCGTACCGGCCATCGACGTCTTCATGCACGCGCGCAGGACGGTGTACGTCTCATCCGATTCCCCGCCCGCGTCGGCCGAATCGAGGTTCGTGAACGCGTCGCAGCCGACATAATCGGAAGAACACGCCGTCGCCGTGGACGCGATGAAGTATTCCGGGAACGACTCGACCTCGCGGTCGGTGGCCTCCTGCTTGAACGCGGCATAGCCCACGCACTCGCTCGGGCATTCGTCGATCGTCTCGGCAATGGCCGGAATGGACGGGTCGCCGTCGTCCGGAGTGTACAGGTTGCAGTTCACTTCCTGCGCCGTACACACCTGGGCGTAATTGCCGCAGTCGTCCGGATCGGTGGCCGCGCCGGTGCAGCCGAGATAGGACGGCGGCATGAGCAGGTACGACGTGCTCGGGCTCGTGGTGTTGTAGGCGTCCGAGTACGTGCTGGCGGATTCGCCAAGCTCAAGCTGGACCGCGTCAACCCACGTGTCCTTGGCGTAGAAGTAGATGGTCGCGACCGCGCCATTGTCCGAATCCGGAACCGTGAACGTGCAGTCCGCGCGCTCATATCCGGTATCGGTCGGCGTAAGGTCAACCTCGACGCCGTCCGTGCGCGTCGCGGAATAGAGGTCCGTGAACGGTACCGCGCATCCGGAAGACACGGAGGTCCCCGAAAGGTCGAGGGCCGTTCCGTCGTTATCCGTCAAGACCACGAACGCGCGAACGCTGCCGCCGGTCGAATCCTGGCGGCCGTAGTACGAGAAGGTGTAGAAGCTTCCCGGCGCGAGAGAAATGTCTTTCTGCAG
>DAISXX010000043.1:0-8261 GCA_036825695.1 Patescibacteria group bacterium
CGCCCGTTCCCACCCAAATGGCGGCCTCATAGGCGATGCGGTCGAACACGAAGGTGATCAGGTCCATGAGCGCGCCAAGGAGCGCCACCTGCATGGACGGACTGATCAGCTGGCTGTCAACCTGCTTGGCGGACTCGTTCAACCCTTCGCACGTGTCCGGGGTCACGGCCGTATTCAACCCGCGGCAATACGCCGTGGAAACCTTGGTAACACCCGTCGCGAGCGACGAAGGCGCGTCTTCGGCCAACGCCGGCCGCGCGAACGCCAATCCCGCGATCAAGTAGACCCCGAGCAGCCAAGCGGCCATCAGGGAGGCGGTCACGCGTCGGAATTTTGGGTTGAACAACATAGGCTAGGGCGTGGTCTGGGCGGTGTCAGTGGATTGAGCGGCGTCCGTCGTCCCGGCCTGATCGGTGGTGGTATCGGACATCTTTTGCACCAAGCCCGAGAGTTCCCCCGACGCCGACGCGTCCTGGATCGTCTGAGAAAACAGCAGTTTGAGCTGGTCGTCGGCAATGGCGTCGAGCTGGTCGGCGGGAACGCCCGCCTGCTCCAGAGCCTTTCGAATCTGATCGATAGTGATGGACTTCACGAACGACTCGACGTCGGCCTGCGACTTGAAGTCGTATTTCGTCAGGTCGCCGCCGAACGGGCTTCCGGAAATGGAACCCACGAGGTCGGACGCGGCGGTACTGGTACCGGCCGTATCGCCCGAGACGCCGGAGCACTCCTTCCCTTCCGGACAGTTCGGATTCTTTCCGCCGTAGACCTCCGACTTGTCGTCGAGGCCGTCGGAGTCGGTGTCGACCACGTACGGCGACGTGCGGAACACGTACAGCTCGTCATAGTCGGACAGGCCGTCGGAATCCGTGTCCATCGTTTTTTGATCCTCCTTTTGTTTTTCTTCTTTCTGCGTGAGCGTCAGGTACGGCTGCGCATTCGACGCGGCCGCGAGCTGCAGCTCGAACGGACGGCGGATCATCGCGCCGAACGACATGGTGCCGAACACGAGTCCTCCGAGGCCCAAAAACACAAGCAGAACAAAAGCGGTCTTTTGTTCCTTGGTGAGCTCCAGCCCTTTCTGCTTCAATCGATCAATGAGGCCCATACGAGCATCCTTAGTATAACAGACGCCGCAGCTCAATCCAATTGTGGACAGAAAGATTTTCCGCGCGCGCGGTTTCCGGCAGGCCCAGCGCGACAAGTGCGGCCTTCGCGGAGGCCGACGAGGCGACGCCCGGACCGGCCAAATTGCCATGCAGCTGTTTGCGCCGCGAGGAAAACCCAACCTTCGCGAGCCGGATCACGTTCTCGGCATGTTCCGACGGCTTCGGATCGAGTCGAACCACCGCGGAATCGACGTTCGGGCTCGGGCGGAACGCCCCGCGCGGCACGTTCGTCACCTTCGAAACGTCCGCGTACAGCTGGCAAACCACCGAGAGCAACGACATGTCCGGCGGCACGGCCGCGATGCGGTCGGCCACCTCGCGCTGCACCATGAGCACCATGCGGGACGGCGGATGGGCGGCGGTAAGGAATCGATTCAGGATGTCGGAGGTGATGTTGTACGGGATGTTGGCGACAAGCTTGTAGTCGGAGAGTCGGAGAGTGAGAGAGTCGGAGAGTGACAAAACGTCTCCCTCGATGAGATCGATCTTGTCGCCGAATTTCTCCGTAAGCGGCGCGACCAGGTCGTGGTCGGCCTCGACGGCCGTGACCTTCGCGCCGGCCGCGACGAGCGCCTCGGTAAGGACGCCCGTTCCCGGCCCGATCTCAAGCACGGCCTCGCCCGGCACGATACCGGCGGCCTCGACGATCTTGCGCACGACGCTCCCGTCGACGAGAAAATTTTGCCCAAACTGCTTTTTGGCGCGCGGCATCATACCTTCACGGTTCCCTGCCGAAGCACGGCAACCTTCCCGTTCACGACCGCCACCAGCGTCGATGGCTTCCGGCGCGGGATGGGTCCGACGTCGATGACGAAATCCGGTTCCGGATGCTTCGCGTCATGGATCTGTTTCAAAAACGTACGGATGGAATAGCACGACGACAATCCGGACACGTTCGCGCTCGTGGCCACGATCGGCCGGCCGAGACCCGCGGCGAGCGCCTTCGCGACCGGGTGGGAAGAAACGCGGAGCGCGACGGTACCGTCGGACCGAACCGCGCCGGAAGCGAGCGCGCGGCCCACCTTTCCCACCACGGTGAGGGCTCCGGGCCAGTGCTTCTCCGTGAGCGGGCGGATCAGGTCGGGAATCACCAGGTATTCCTCGGCCATGGCGCGGTCGGACGCGATGAGCGGCGGGGTCTTTCCGGGCTCGCGGCCCTTGATGGCGCTCACGCGGCGCAACGCGGCCGGGTTCGTGGCATCGGCCGCGAGGCCGTACGCGGTCTCGGTCGGAAACGCAACGACGCCCCCGTTCGCGAGGACGTCGATCGCTTCCCGGATTGTCTTATTTGGTCGAGACATTCTTCGCAAACCAATCGACCGTGCGCTTCAGGCCGTCGTCGAGCGAAACCTCCGGCGTCCAACCGAGTTCCTTCCTCGCCTTGCGCGCGTCGAGCGCCGACCGCATCACCTCGCCCTGGCACGCGGCGACGTGCGTTTCCTTCTGCTTCGCGCCCGTGAGCGCGTTGATCTTCTTGAACAGCTGGTTCACGTTCGTCTCAACGCCCGTGCCGATGTGATAGATGCCGGTCGCGTCCTTTTCCATGGCGAGCATCTGCGCGCGGACCACGTCGCCGACATACACGTAATCGCGCGTCTGCTTGCCGGTGCCGGTGATCACGCACGGCTTGCCCGCGAGCATGTTCTGGGAAAACTTCGAGATCACGCCGGCGTACGTGCCGGCGAGCGCCTGGCGCGGCCCGTACACGTTCGCGAGGCGGATGATGGCGGTGGACAGCCCGTGGATGCGGTGCTCGAACTGCAGATACATCTCGGCCGACCGCTTGGCGATGCCGTAAGGCGAAATCGGATCGGCCGGGACGGCTTCCGAGAACGGCGGACGGATGTCGTCCGAATACATGGCGCCGCCGCTCGAGGTGAACACGAACTTCTTGGAGCCGGCCTTCGCGGCCGCGTGCGCGATATGGAGCGTGCCCATGATGTTGGTGCGCGCGTCGGATGGCGGATCCTCGACGGAACAGCGCACGTCAAGCAGTGCTGCGAGATGGAACACCACGTCGGGCTTCAGCTTCAAAACCAACTTCGTGATTCCCGGATCCAGCACGGACATCTTATAAAACGTCGCGTTCGGGTTGAGATTCGCCTTCTTGCCGGTCGACAGGTCGTCGATGACGTACACCTTGATGCGGCGCTTGATGAGCGCGTCGACGATGTGGCTGCCGATGAATCCCGCGCCGCCGGTGACGAGTGCCGTTTTATACTTGGCCATAGGTGGGATTATTTCTTCAGCTGTTCTCGGAGGTACGCCTCCATGAACGGTTCCAAATCTCCGTCGAGCACGCCGCGCGTGTCGCTCGTCTCGTGGTCGGTGCGGTGGTCCTTCACGAGCTGGTACGGTTGGAGCACGTACGAGCGAATCTGATTGCCCCAGTCGGCGCTCGTGTACTCCCCGCGCAACTCCGACTTCTCGTCCAACCGCTCCTGCAGCTTGATGGCGAGCAGCTTGGCCTTCAAAATCTTCATCGCGGTCTCGCGGTTCTGCTGCTGGCTGCGCTCGTTCTGGCACTGCACGGAAATCTTCGTCGGCAAATGGACGATGCGCACGGCCGAGTACGTGGTGTTCACGCTCTGCCCGCCGTGGCCGCCCGCCATGAACGTGTCGATGCGCAAATCCTCGGGCTTGATCTCAATTTCCTTATCCACGTCCTCCAGTTCCGGCAGCACCTCGATGAGCGCGAACGTGGTATGGCGCATCTTCTCCGCGTCGAACGGCGAGATGCGCACGAGACGGTGCACGCCGGCCTCGGACTTGAGATAACCATAGGCGTAGCGGCCCGTGACGCGCAGCGTGAGGCTCTTATAGCCCGTTTCCTCGCCGCGCGACTCGTCGAGAATGGCCACGTCCCACTCCTTCCCTTCGCAGAAGCGGAGAACCATGCGCATGAGCATCGCCGTCCAATCGTTCGCCTCCGTGCCGCCCTGCCCCGCGTGGAACGAGACGATCGCGTTCGCCGTGTCGTACGCGCCGGAGAACATCGTTGCGAATTCCATCTTTTTGAACGCCTCCTCCAGCTCCGCGAGCTTCGCCTTCACGTCCTCGACCATCGACGAGTCGTCGCCGCGCAACTCTTCCAATTCCCTCAGTTCGTCGAGCTCCTTCAGCAACTTCTCCCACTCGCCGACCTCACCCGCCAACGTCGACGCACGCTTCGAAACTTCGCGCGCCTCCTCGCCACGACTCCAGAAATCCGGCGTCGCCATCTTCGCCTCGAGCGCGGCGATCTCCTCCTTCACCCCATCGAGGTCAAAGCAACCCCCACGTGCGCACGGCGCGCTCGCGGAGGTCTTGGATGGAGGTGAGGAACTCTTTCATAACGGGAGTCGTAAAGTCGAAAAGTGGAAAAGTCGTAGAGTCACTCTTCGACTTTACGACTCTCCGACTCAATCACTATATCTTAATTTGCTTCGCGTACTCGCCGAGCACCGGCATCTCCCACATCTTTCCGTTGAGCGCGTTGATGATGCCGAGGATGAGCAGGATAAGAAGCACCACGGAGCCGACGGCCCAGACGACCTGTCCGAGCACCGGGATCACGTTGCCGACCCACAGGATGAGCCACGCGATGAGCAGCACCAGGCCCTGTTTGCCGTGATGCTGGCAGAAGGCGGAGTCTTTCTTCAATAGCAGCGGAACGAGACAAAGAATCCCGAGATACCCGATGGCGGCAAAAAGCTTGTCGTTGTTTCCTTCCATGCCTCGTTCCATATGCTCATTCGTTCGATGCTTATCTACGACAATTTTGCCTGAGACAAAAAGCGTTCCAACATATCCGGGTACCCGACTGCTTCCTGTTGGGCAGGACGGTGCAGAATGTACGCGTCCGCATACTTTTCGGTGCCATCGGTGTTCGCCACGACATGAACCTGTACTGGCTCGTCGTCTTTATAGAGAACGCTGATCTCTCGAATGGAGGCCGTTCCCTCTGCCATGGCATCGATGACATCGTAATCCCCCGTCACGGAAAACTCCTGGCCTCGCACGTACCGTTCCTCGGGAGCCAACAACGGAGCGCCTTCGGGAGAACCGTTGTGAGGGCCCGTCCGTGAATATTTTTTCAAGAAATCCACGGCGGCTTCTTTTACTCCGGGACGATTCGTTTCATTCACCCAGTCATTTCGCCGAACTCCCCGCTCAACGCTTCCTTGAGATTCGATCATAGCGTTCTTATCATGGCGTTATTTACGAATATCTTAGCAGAATCAAGGAAAAAAGCAAAAAGCCGGGCATCCCCGGCTCTTTTGCTTTTTTCCTAGTACATTCCTCCCATGCCCCCCATCCCGCCGCCGTGCCCGCCATGGGCTTCCGGCTCTTCCTTCTTCGGGAGGTCGGTGATGGCACATTCCGTGGTAAGGATCATGATGGCGATCGACGCCGCGTTCTGGAGCGCGGAGCGGGTTACCTTGGCCGGGTCGATGACGCCGGCCTTCGTGAGGTCCTCGTAGACGTCGGTGGCCGCGTTGTAGCCGACCGAACCGGTCTCATGCTTCACGCGCTCGACGACCACCGCGCCGTCCTTGCCCGCGTTCTGCGCGATCATGCGCATCGGCTCCTCGAGCGCGCGGCGCAGGATGTCGAGACCGATGCGCTCCTCGCCCTCCACCTTTACGGTGTCGAGCGCCACGAGCGCGCGAATGAGCGCCACGCCGCCGCCCGGGACGATGCCCTCCTCCACCGCGGCCTTCGTCGCGGCCACCGCGTCCTCGATGCGATGCTTCTTTTCCTTCATCTCGGTCTCGGTCGCCGCGCCCACCTTGATGATGGCCACGCCGCCCGCGAGCTTCGCGATGCGCTCCTGCAGCTTCTCGCGCTCGAAGTCCGATTCCGTTTCCTCGATCTGGGCCTTCAGCTTCGCCACGCGCGCGGCGATGGCAGCCTTGTCGCCCGCGCCGCCGACGATGACCGTGGTTTCCTTGTCGGAAACGATCTTGGTGGCGCGGCCGAGGTCCGCGAGCTCCGCGGTCTCCAGCTTGAGCCCAAGTTCCTCCGTGATCACCTTGCCGCCCGTAAGGATCGCGATGTCCTCGAGCATGGCCTTACGGCGGTCGCCGAAGCCCGGGGCCTTGATGACGAGCGCCGAGAACATGCCGCGCAGCTTGTTGAGCACGAGCGTCGGCATGGCCTCGCCGTCCACGTCCTCGGCAATGATGACGATTTCCTTCTTGCCGGTCTGCGCCACCTTCTCGAGCACCGCGAGAATTTCCTGGATGCTCGAAATCTTCTTGTCCGTAATCAGGATGTGCGCGTCATGGTACTCGGCTTCCATGCGCTCCGTGTTCGTCACCATGTACGGGCTCGCGTAGCCGCGGTCGAACTGCATGCCTTCCACGATGTCGACCTCCACGCCGAAGCTCTGCCCTTCCTCCACGGTGATGACGCCGTTCTCGCCGACCTTCTTCATGGCCTCGGCGATCTTAGCGCCGATTTCCGCGTCATTCGCGGAAATGGTGGCGACCTTCTCGATCTCGTCGCCCTTCGTCGGCGTGGAAATCTTCTTAATCTCGGCCACGAGCGCCTCCACGCCCTTTTCCATGCCGCGGCGCAGAATCTGCGGGTTAGTGCCGGCCGTCACGTTGCGGAGGCCTTCGGAAACGAGCGCCTGGGCGAGAACCGTCGCGGTCGTGGTGCCGTCGCCGGCTACGTCGTTGGTCTTCGACGCCACTTCCTTCACGAGCTCGGCGCCGAGATTCTCCATCTTATCCTCAAGCTCCACCTCCTTCGCCACCGTCACGCCGTCCTTCGTCACCGTCGGCGCGCCGTACCCGCGGTCGATGACCACGTTGCGGCCCTTCGGCCCGAGCGTCACCTTCACCGCGTTCGCGAGCTTGTCGACGCCCGCCTTCAGCTTGTGCCGCGCCTCCTCGTTGAATGCGATTTGCTTTGCCATATATGTTTATTCGATCACCGCGGTGATGCCGTCATTTTTGACGACCGCGAATTTCACGCCGCCAAAGGACATTTCCTCCGACTGGTACTTCTTGAACAAAATCACGTCGCCGACCTTCACGTCGAAGGTCGAGCGCTGCCCGTTGTCGAGCACGCGGCCCGGACCGACGGCCAGAACCTCCCCGCGTCCGCTCTCGTTCTTGTCACCGCTCGTCGAGATCAAAATTCCGGTGGCGGAAACCTCTTCCTTCTCCTCGGAAACCTTGACGATCACGTTGTCGGACGTTGGGCGAAGATTCATAGCGCGTGAAATTAAAACGCTTTTGCTAAAACAATACGCTAGCAGTCATACTCCATGAGTGCTAACGCTTGTATTGTACTCAGCCGTGAGCGAGTGTCAAGACGACGCCGTCTCCCGAATTTTCAATGAAAATCCCACGGCCACGGCACCAAGCACGAGGCCGGGCCAGAGGCTCCAGAGATAATGGTCGAGGCCCGCGAGGACGAGGAGCAGGATGAAAAACGAGAGGGCGAACGTGATGGCGAACGTCGGCCTCCACGGACGGAAGGCGCGGGACGCGTCGCGGACGATACGGACGGCGGCGAAGAGGCCGACGAGGCCGGTTTCGGCGAGGAACAGGAGGAACGCGTTGTGGATGGGCTGGTACGCGTAGACGTTCTGGCCGGGATAAAGGACCGACAAAGCTACCGTATAATTGCCCGGCCCGACGCCCGTTACGACGTTCTCGCGCGCCACGTCGTCCCAGAGCGGGTATTCCCCGCTGCGCTCGGCAATGGACTTCGCCTCGAGCCGCGCGGCGGGCTGGAAGCGCGTGAACGCCGGAACGTGAAACACGGCGAGCGTCGCGACGACGGCGACCAGCGCAAGCGCGAGAAACGGCAGCGCGCGATGCGGGACGGAACGCTTTTGGAACAGCGCGAACATGGCGAGCGCGACAAAGCCGGCCGCGACCGCGAGCCAGGAGGATCGCGAAAACGTGAGGACGAGCGTGGACGCGAGCACGGCGACGGGCGCGGCGGCGAGAAGCCGGGAACGGTTGGTCGAAAGGCCGCGGATCAGCCACGCGCACAGAAACAAACCGACCGCGAGATAACCGCCGAACAGGTTCGGATGCGGAAGCGTGCCGTAGCCGCGGAGAATCCGGTCGGTTCCGGTCTCGACGACGG
>DAISXX010000044.1:0-8242 GCA_036825695.1 Patescibacteria group bacterium
GGACGAACGCGTGCGCGCCTGCGTTTCCTCCGCGAGTTGCGCCTCGAACTCCTTCTTGGCCTTCTCAATCTCGAGCAGCTGCTGCGGATTGGTGGTCACGATCTGGTCCTCGGTGTACGACGCGACCACCTTGATGGCCGCGTGCTTCTGCCCGGCGAAGAAGATCCCTTCCCCGACGCCGGACTCAAGCAGCAGGAACTTCTCGCCGTCGGTCAGGTTGAACGTCTTTTGGATGAGGTCCACGGCGCTCGGCGACTGCTTCATGAGCAGCTGCAGCGACGAGTTGTTCACGATCGCCTGGCCGTACGGCGAGCGCAGGAAGTCGTTGACGTCCTGCGTGATGGTGGTAATGCCGAGATAATACTTGCGGCAGCGCTTCACGAGGGCAAACACGAAGCGAGCGGAGTCCTCGTACTGCATGAGCCACCACGCCTCGTCGATCACGAGCACGCGCTTCTTGCGCACCGAACGCACCACGTTCCAGATGTAGTTCACGATGGTGTAGATGGCGGTCGGACGCAATTCGTCTTCCAAGTCGCGCACCGAGAACACCACGAGCTGGTTGTCCATTTCCACGTTGGTCGGCTGGTTGAGGAGCCCGGCGAACGTCCCTTCGGTATATTTTTGCAAACGCGCGACGAGGTCGCCCGCACCCTCCATGCCCTCGAGCACGTCCTGGAAATCCGTCAGGACGGGCGGGTTGACCGTGGAAAGGTCCTGAGTCTCCGGGGTGATGTCATTCTTGGCGTAAGCTTCGATGAGCGCGCGGTCAAGCACGGAATCTTCCTCCGGCGTGAACCCGATCACGCCCGCGCCCCCGATCGGCTTGCCGATCATGATGCGAAGCAGGCCCTTCAGCGTGATGACCGCCGAACGGATAATGTCCTCCACCTTGGTTCCCTCGCCCACCGCGCGCGGCAGGTCGAACGGATTCACCTTCGCCGGCGACGCGAGCGACACGTTGATGTACGTGCCGCCGACCGCGTCGGACAGGTGCTTGTATTCCATTTCCGGGTCGATGACGATCACGTCGATGCCCATCATGAGCGAGCGCAAAATCTCAAGTTTGATAGCATATGACTTTCCGGCGCCGGAGGTGGCGAACACCACGGAGTTGGCGTTCTGGAGCGAGAATCGGTCGAACAGAATGAGCGAGTTGTTGTGGCGGTTGATGCCGTACAGAATGCCGTTGTCGCTCGTGAGGTCGGAAGAAATGAACGGGAACGACGCCGCGATCGGCGACGTGTTCATGTTGTAGGTGATTTGCAGCTCGTCGTTGCCAAGCGGCAGCGTGGAGTTGAACCCCTGCTCCGCCTGGTAGAAGCCGGACTTCGTGTAAATGAGCTTCGAGCCGAAAATGGACTCGATCTCCTGCGTGGCCTTCTCGAGCTCCTCGGTCGTCTTCGTGTAGATGGTGACGTAGAACGCAAACTGGAAGAAGTGCTCGATGCCCTGGGTGAGCGCGTCGCGCAGCGCCTCGATGTCGCGCAGCGCGGTTTCCTTGATCGGGTCGCGCGGCGCGCCCTTGTCGGCGTCCGAAAGGATGCCTGCCGTCATGATGCCCACGCGCTTCTGGAGCTGCTTCAGCACGATGTTCGACGGCATCGGATAGAAGAACATCGCGATGTCGAGCGTCTTGTTCAGGTTGATGACCGGCGACGACCAACCGAGCCCGATGTGACGGGGATAGGTGATGATAAACAGGGTCCGGGCATACACGCCGGACAACCGCAAATACGTCGGGCTCACCTCGAACGAGCCCGGCGAGATCACGTCGCGCACGGTGACGACGCCCTGGCGGTAGATGCGCTCCTCCTCGAGCGCGACGCGCTCGGCGGCGGCGCGCGCGACCTCGGGCTTCGGCGCCTTCGGCGCGGACGGCGGCGGCGCGGGAACCGCCTTCCCCAATTGTCGAATCTCAATGGCCATACCTAGTCCTCGATGCGGATCTTGCTGAGGTCGCTTAACCGCTCGCCCTCGAACAAATCGGGGTTATACGCGTTGTAATACAGCTCGATGAGCCCCTGCGTGTCGAGCCGGACGGTTTGGAGACCCATGGAAAGCATGTTCCCGCCCGCGAGCGACAAGCGCCGGGCGAGCTGCTCCTTGCGGTCGGCAAGCTGCTTCTCGTTGAGCTTGGCCGCGGCCGCCGGCGACAGCACGAGCGACAGGCGCTGCCAGAACCCGCGTTTCTTGTTGGTGAGCGGGTCGTACGGGACGACCACGTAAAACCGCTTCTGCATGATCTGCCCGAGCTCGACGAGCTCGGAAACGAACGTGCGATAATCCGCGATCTGCGCGCGCAACAGGTCGTTCGTGGTGGACTTCTCCTGCGAGTTGAGCGACGCCACGTACGCGTCGATGTTCATGCGGCGCGACTGGATGACGATTTGGATGGGATAGTCGAGGCCGTTCAAAAACGTCACGTACGACTGGATGATGGCCTCCTGCTCCGGCTCGGACTTGAGCGCGAAGTTGATGCTCGAAACCAACAGCACGCCGCGCACGGTACCGTCGTTCAGGATGACCATGTCGTCGCGGATTTCGGCGATGTCCAAAAACCGCTGCGTCGCGGGGCCCGGTTTCGATTTTGCGAGCCTGTTCGTCTCGGGCATATCAGTCTTCCGGCTTATACACGCCGCCGGTATTCACCACCAACGTCAGTTCCTGCAGCCGAGAGGAGTTCGTGAACGCCTTGCGGGTATAGCTCGGCGGCGGCGGAGCAACGACCTTGGTGAGGTGCGCGCGAACCTCGGCGTCGGTGAGCGCCTTGTCCCACACGCGCAGCCTCGGCTTCTTCAGGCTCTGCGTCAGGTTCAGCATGAACAGATGGAACGCCTGCCCGTTCACGCGAACGAACGCCAGGATCACCCCGAAGGAAAACAACGGAAGGCCGACCACGAGGAACCACACGAACGGCATGAGCCGCCACATGATCGCCTCGGTCATGAACGTGAGCAGGATGATAATAAACTGGCGGCCCGTGAGCGGGCCGAGAATCTTGTCCTCGGAGTCGATGAATTGCGGGACGACGAATTGCTCCATGTCCCATCAGTATATCAAAATCGGAGGATTCCGTTGAGGTCCACGATGGCTTTCAGCTCATCGTCGGAAAGCACGTCCTGCCCGGCCGCGCGTTTGTCGGCGAGCACCTTCGCGATGGAGGTCCCGCCAAGCAGCGCCTCGCGCGAAACGGCGACGTATTCGCGGCTCAACGGAGAGTCGCGCCAGGCGCGGATGGCCGCGATGCGCTGCTCATAGCCCTCCTGGCCCACCAATTCCACCTTGTCCTGCACGCGCAGGATCGCCTGTCGCGGATCCTTCGAGAGACGGCGGAAATCCGTGAGCGTCAGCAATCGCAGTTCCTCCACCGGACCGGCGAGCGTGCGCTCGAATCGAATGTCCTCCACCTTCGGACGGCCCGAAGCGGCGACCGGAATGCTCGGTTCGCTCATGACCGGCGTCACGACCGGCGCGCTCACCTTCGCGGCCTCGATCGCGGCCTTCACCTTCGAGGTATCGATTTTTTCCTCGCGCGCCTTCACGGCATCGGCGGTCGTGGCGGACGTCGGGCGCGACGGGACCACCGGCCCGACCACTTCCGTCGGCGCCTTCCCCGTCAGCTCCGCGTACCGCTTCGCCATCACCTGCGCCTCCTGCGCGTTGGTCTCTTCCGCCTGCTGCGCGCGCTCGGCCTTCTGCGCCACGTGCGCCTCTTTTTTCTCTGCCATCTGCAGCGCCAATGCCTTGTGGTGCATCGCGTCCATTTCCTCCACCATCTCCATCACGGCCACGAGCGGCGCGCCCGAAAGCCCGACGCCTCCCTGCTCGGCCGAAGCCTCGAGCCGCGCGCGCGTCTCAAACCCGTCGCGCACGTCGCGCAACCGGGCGTCGATGATGTTGCTGAACCGCGTCTTAAGTTCGCCACTGGCAAACGTCAGCTTCGCGTCCGCCGCGATTTTGTCGGCGGCGGCCTTGGTGTCCGTAATCAGGCGAGGCGTCTCGATCGCGACCTTCTTCTGCTCGGCGATCTTCGCGACCTCGGCCTCGTCTTCGTTCGTGAACGCGTCGGCCTTCGCGCCGGACGTGGTTGTAGAAATCGGCGATTGGCCCGGCTTTGCCGGTGCCGTAGAAGTCGTAGAAACGGTACCGGTTTCCCCCTCTACGTTTTCTACGTCGCCAACGGCGACCTTCGCGTCTTCTACGGCCGAATCCGTCGACTTCACCGGCGCGAGCGCCAACACGTCGACCGCTTCCTGTTCCTTCAGCTCAAGTCCGCCCGTCTTAATGGACCGCATCAGCACGGCAATCGCCTGCTCGCGCGTCCGAACGCCGTCGCGGTAGGAGGAAACGATCAGCTCGAGGCGGTGCTGGAGCACGGGATCTGAAAACCCGGCGCCCCTGCGAGGCTCGGGAACCGACGAAGCTGCGGGCGAGACAGTCGCTTTGATGGCCGAAACCCCACGAAGACGATCATCGTCGACACCCCAGGCGCGCAGCACCGACACGACGTCGAGCCCAATCAGGCTCGCGACGGGAAAAACCCGAGACAAGCCAAACTCGGCCGCTGCCTCGACAGAACGTGTTTCGCTCATTCCCGTACGCTCAACAAGCACCTTTGGAAGGTCCGAAAACGCAGCCCGTCGAAGAACCAGCTCATCCGCAAGCAAAAGTAATTTTTGGACCGAGGCTTTCTCCAGTCCGTATTTTCTCGCGAACGCATCCAGAAAATCCAGGCGATCCGTGTCGCTCAAAAAATCCTGAACCGCATCCGGAAGGTCGGCATAGCGAAGCGATTTGTCCCCCACCATATGCGAACCAAATTACGTAGTTGGCATTGCGTTCTGCAGACGCTGAAGCTTCGCCAACTTCGCGCTTGCGGCCGGCGCGGCCGGTCCGCCTGCGGCAACGATCTTATTCAAAGCGTCGATCTTGGACTGGAGATAGTCGTGCGCCGTATTGTAGTTGGCTGCGTTGATCTCGCGGACCACCGCGTCACGATTCCTCGATGCCTGGTCGCGCGCATCCGCGCTCGAGGATGGATCAGACAGAACCGCGTCGGTCGCTTCGATGACCGCGTCGACAACACCGAGCTCGAGAGCCTCGCGGCCATCGTCATCCGCATTCTTGTACTCCTTCGTAATTCCACTAATCGACTTTTTATCCAACGCCGTTATATAAGCCTGTCCAAACACGTCGCTCCCTTCCACATCGTCCGCGACCGTGCGAGCCAGGTTCGGGTCGGCGACCATTGCCGCCCTCAACTTGGTTTGATCGACGCCGGTCATCCTTCCGGTTCCGTCAAACGTGGCACCGAACGCCTGGGCCTGCACCGCACGGTACGCACCCGGCTTCCTTGTTCGCATTCTGTCCGCGAGTGCCTTGTTCTTCATGACGTGAGACGCCACGTCCGGACGCCGAGACACGATGTCCGGGGATGCGTTTGCCGCCAAGTCCTCAACAGGTACCTGCGAGAGAGTCAGATTACCCATTCCTTCATAAACGCCAGTCATGCCATCTTTCCACGCCTTCTGCTTCTTCACGCTTCCCATACCACCCTCATAATGGTCCCAAGCGCTCACCGTGACAACCTGATCACCCATGGCCGCGGTAACCTTCGTTCCGTCCGGAAGGGTATCGCCGACGGAAAACTTCTTCTTCGTGTTGGATTTGACCGCCTTCATGCGGGACTCAAACTCCTTACCGAGCGTCGTGCCTCGGTCAGCCTCGCTCTTCAGGCGAGCCAATGCCACAGGATCCAACTTCTCGACGTCGTCCATCGAGTTAAGGCCCTTCAGATTACCGGTGAGGTCCGGACGGCCTTCCTCAAAGTCGTCGAGAGCCTTCGCGTCAGGCGTATTGCGCACGTAGGATTTCAGCGTGGCACCCATTTCCATTCCACCGTCCTTCTTCGGTTTGTACATCTTTTCGAGAATGCCAGCGGCCGCCATCTTTTCGCGCATCTTCGGATCCTTAATAGCTTCTGCGAACAGACCCATTGCCGTGGACTCCTGGCCGACCGGAATACGGCCGTCGGTTGCGATACGCTTGAGGTAATCGAGCTTCGTCTCCGAACTTGCGTCCTTGAACGTGCTCTCAGAAGCGGTCTTGAGCTGTTTCGCGAGGTCAGCCTGACGCTCGTCGGCCGACTTGGCGAGCGACGTAGACACTTCGGTTGGCATCCAGCCCTTCTTCGACAGATCGCGCAATCCCTGCGCGCGCGCCGCCTGACCGGACTTCGTCGGCGCAAGCGCGGCAAGCCCGCCTCCGCCCGCCAATGCCAAACCGGCCGCAGCACTGCCCGCCGCGAACGACTTGCCGCCCGCGAAGCCGGACGAAAGCGCCTTGCCTCCGTATTTCGAACCTTGCCTTCCGAGATACCGGTTGATCGCGCCGCCGCCCTTCCCGAACCCCATGACCGCGTCAAAGCCCGGCGCCTTCTTCACGCCGTGGCAAATCTTCGCGGCCGCGTCGAAGCCGACCATCATCATGGCCATGCCGATCACGAAGCTGAGCAGGCGTTCGAACTCGAAAATCTTCGCGATGCCGGTGAGGTTATGGTGCGCGTCGCCGCCGGCCGAGAGCGAGGAGAGGCCCGGATCGTTGGCCGCGATGAATCCGCTGCCGGCCACCGCGAGGGTGAGCCAGAGGAAAAACGTGATGACCGGGCCGATGGCGGTGTAGCAGATGAAGTTCTTCCACCACTCGGCGTAGCTTTCCGCGCCGGTTTTCAAGATGCTCTGCCCGCCGAGGAACCACGCGAGCGGCGCGAGCACGATGAGGATCCACAGCATGACCACGCGGTACACCAGGATGACCATGAGCATCATGACCACCGCGAGCACCCACACCATCATGAATACGGCCGCGGCCGAGGCGACGAAGAAGTCGAACGGGCCGATGCCATCCCCTCCCGTGGTCGATCCCGCGATGGCGTCGGCCTTGTCGGAGAGCGAGAACATGTCGCCGAGTCCCAGGAGCTGGATGAAGTTGCCGCCCGCGATGTCCTTGAGCGCGTTGGCGAACGTCAGCATGATCACCTGCGCGAAGTCGATCATGATGCCGCACAGCGTCTTCGAGAAGTTGATGACGATCGCGAAGATCATGAGGCGCGGCACCTGCTGCTTCCACTGGAAGCGGGAGCTTCCGAAGATGGTCCCCATCGCGATGATGATGAGCACCACCACGAAGAACATGTTGACCACGTCGCGCACGATGGCCCAGCCCGCGTTCACCACCGGCGAGCTCGTGAAGCCCTGGTAACGCATGAGCGGGATCGTGATGTCGAGGATGGCGATCACGAATTTCCCGAGCGCCTCGGCGACGTATAGGGCGACTGCCGAGAACATCGACAACATTTGGTCGCCAAGATCGAGCGACTGGTTGGATCCGGTCGTTTGCGCGAGCGCGGGATGCATCGCAAAAAACGCGAATGCCGCCGCAACGGCGATAATGAGACCAAATCGCAAAGCTGGCATGCGCATAGATACCGGAATTATAGCACACCCACGCAGATCGAAAAACAAAAAGAGCCCGGACCAGATTGGTCCGGGCCAAGCGCCTACGCCCCATCGCCGTTCGGGTGGAGGCCGGTGGTATCCACGGTGAACGCCACGAGGTAGTCCCAGCCGCCCTGCCAGGCGCAGAACTGGTCCGCCGTGTCCGTGCCGCTCACGCACAGGTCGTAATTGTCCCACCAGTCGCCCGTATCGGCGTAGCTCGTGGCCGATCCACCCGACGGCGTGAGCGACGAGACGAGCGTGACCTCGTAGTCGTCGAAGTCGAGCGCGCTCGTGTCGAGGCAATAGGCGTCGCCGGCATTCGACAGGCGGAAGTCCTCCTGGAAGGTGAAGTCGAGCGCGAGGGTACGCCCGCCATAACCGACCGTGTAGGCATCCGCCGCGTCGTACGGGAAGGCGAACCCGTCCGCCGAGAAGCAGATGTCGTCGCCATCGACGTACACGTAGTCGGACCATTCGTCGGCCGCGACCTCGCCGCCGGTGTCCGCGGACGTATCCGTCCCGGTGTCCGTCGCCGCGGTCTCTTCCGTGTCTTCCTCCTCGGTCTCGGTCGTGACACCGGTGTCCTCCTCGGTCACGTCGGTATCCTCTTCCCCGCTGTCCTCGACTTCCTCCTCTTCCTCAACCGCGCCGGTGTCCTCGCTCACCTCGCCGCCGCCGGCCTCCGAGCCCGCGCCGAGCTCGAGGCCATGGCCTTTCAGACGCACGACCTTGCCGAAGCT
>DAISXX010000045.1:0-8219 GCA_036825695.1 Patescibacteria group bacterium
CTGCTGACCAGCGTGCTCGGCTACGGCCACCTGACGGTCGAGGGGCTCATCACGCCGTTCGCCGCCACTCCCAACGACGTCCAGATCCAGGCGGCCCTGCGCGAGAAGGCGCCGGGCGCGAAGATCTACGTCAGGCGAGAAGGCGCGGGCAAGCAGACGCTGCTCGACGTCGACAAGACGCTCGAGGCCGTCAAGAAGTGGCGCCGTGGCAGCGCGATCACCCAGATCGGCGGCCTGCTGGTGCTCACGCTCGACGAGTTCCTGCAGGAGCGCGTGCAGCTCTGCCCGATCACCCGCGAGGAGATCAGCGGCGGCATCACGGACGGAACCGGGCTCGACTACACCAAGTACACCGGCGACGACCTGACGATTCTCGCCCTCGGCGTGGTGACCGGCTCGGTCCGCAACGGCGGCGAGTCGGCGAACCAGATCCTGGTGTCGAACTTCGTCGGGAATGGCACGTACAAGCGCCTCAAGGCCCAGCTCGCGGAGTGGGGCGACGACGACACGCGCGTGCTGCAGGCCAAGGGCATGCTCATCGGCACGGTCTCCCCGCAGGCCATCGGCGGCGGCTCCCCGCAGAACCCGCTCGCCGCGCTCGTCCCGCGCTCCGCGGGCGGCTGGAACTCCGGCAACCGCGTCGTCTGACGCACCTCGACCCACTGTTCGACAGGCTCACAGCCTTCGGCCGCGGGTCTCTTTTTTTAGGCAAATTCGGGTTGACGGTCCTGCGCGTCCCTGTTACCCTCCCCGTCCGTCGTTCCTTCACCCACACGTTTTCAGAGAGGACAAACCATGTCGGAAACTCCCAAGCCCACCGGTCCGTACGTCGAGCGCGACTGGATCATGCTGCGCGCGCACCTCGCGCTCGTGGCCGTCAGCACTCTCACGTTTTTGCCGCTCGTCTTCCTTGACCATTGGAAGATCGCGCTCGCGGTGCCGCCCGTGCTGCTCGGCGGCTTCGAAATCTACTGCCGTGTGCAAAAGGAACGCGCGATCTACCATCTCTACGGTCAGATCACCTCGACCCGCGAAGGGTCGGAGTGGGCCGCCGAGAAGGTGCGCGACTACTTCGCACACTGGGATCGCCGACGCTCGGCGCAGTGGTGGATCCAGCAGCTCACCCACGGCAAGCTGGCGATGGGAGGCCACAAGGGCCGCTTCGAACGGAACGACCCCGGGTCGATCCGCATCCGCCATCGGCACCACAGAACCAACCGAGAGTCGGACATTCTCGCGTCCATGCGCCACGTGCGTATCGGCTCGCAGCCCGGCGGCCCGGAGCTCATCGGATCGGCCTACCGCCAATCGGGCATGGCCATCCCCTCCATCACGGAGGAAGCCACCGAGGCCATGGCGCGCGGCGCGGCGGGACTCTGCATGATCGGCACGGGCGAGGGCGGGCTCTGGGAAGAGCATCTCGCCGGCGGCGACACGTCGCAGATCGAGCTGCAGATCGGGACCGGCAACAACGCATGCCGCAACCCGGACGGCACGTTCAACCTCGAGATGCACGCGAAAACGATGGAAGACCCTCGTGTGGTCGCCACCTGCGTCAAGGAATCGCAGGGCGCGAAGCAGGACGGTGGGAAGGCTCCCGGCTGGAAGGTGTACGGTCGCGTGGCTCGCAAACGCGGCATTCCGGAAGGTCAGGACTCCTTCTCGCCCGATCGGAACCCGTCCATCGACGGAATCCACGGCGTCGTCCGCATCGTGCGCGACATCCGGAATCGCACCGGGAAGGTCGTGGCCGTGAAGATGGCCATGGGTGCCTTCTCTGAGTTTGACGACCAGTGCGCGGCCTGGGCCGCGGAGCCTGACGGGATGCCCGACTACGTCCAAATCGACGGCGGCGAGGGCGGCACGGGCGCCGCGTTCGAGGAGGTGATGAAGTGCGGCGGCATGGACGCGTCGACCGCCATCCAGGTGGCCGACCTGATCCTTCGCAGGCACATGCTGCGTGACCGCATCAAGATCGTTGGCTCGGCCGGCGGGCTCTACCCCGAGGACCTGATCCGCATGTACGCGCTCGGCGCGGACATCGTGGCCACGGGACGCGGGTTCAAGTACATGGTCGGGTGCATCGGCGCGTCCAAGTGCCACATCGGGCGCGAGCCGAGCCCGCTCGAGCGGTTCGTGAACCGGATGCGCAAGCTGCGCGGGATGAAGCCGCTCGGCCCGCGCGGCGAATGCCCCACGGGCGTCGCCGGAAACGGGGAGGTCATCAACCCGATCGAACGCGGCCGCTGGGTCCGCGCCGCGGTCGAGGCGATGTACAAACGCACGGCGCATCTCCTGGTCGGCACTGGCGTCAAGACGCAGGCCGAGATCGTCGGCACGCGTCTCAAGTACGTCGAGATCATCGGCGTCCACATCTGGACGCTCAAGCAGGTGGAAGACATGATGCGAGTCGAGCGCGCCGAATGGACGCTCGATTCCCCGGCCATTCCCGAAACCGAACGCTCCGCCTAGCGACCATCCCGGTCGCTTTTTTCGTTGCGTCGCGCCCTTGACAGCGGACCCATTTTCTGATAGATTTCCGAGTTCTTTGGAGAACAATGGACACTGCCATGCAAGGAATGACCGCGTTGGTCGTCTCGGCACCGTTCATCATCGGGTACGGCATTTGGGTCGCCGCCCTGACGGTGGCCCTCGTGATCGCGCTCGTCTATGCCCCGAGGGCGTGGGCGGTCCTGCTGATGATGTACGTGATGGGAGTCTTTCTTCCCGTCACGATCCCGGGTCTCGCGCTGATCAAGGGCATCGACGCCCTCATCAGCGCGGCCCAGGGCAAAGCCAAGCCGCAACCGACCGACCACGACGGATACGGCTAACCTCGCGACCCGACCGGTCGCTTTTTTCATTCCCTCGCATGAGGTATCCTGATGGATATGGCAAAACCACGCTTTGAATCATTCGTCTCGCCCGAACAAATTCGCACGTACTATGGAAACACGGAAGTCGCAAACGAGGTTGAGCGTCTGGAAACGCTGCACGCCCAGGTCGACGGCGAGTTGAAAGACATGCAGAAACGCGTCCGCGAAACCTATGACGGCGACGAGAAGGAAACCCTCGTCGAGACGCTCGGCAAGCTGCGCGAGATGAGCCAGATGATCCTTACGGAAATCCGCCGCCTGCAAAAGCAGTTCCCCGTTCCGAAACCCGCGTGACCGAACGACAAAAAATCCCCCAGCAAACGCTGGAGGATTTTTTGGTGACCCTACCGGGATTCGAACCCGGATTTGCTCCGTGAGAGGGAGCCGTCCTAGCCCTTAGACGATAAGGCCTCATTTGTGCGGGAAGAATAGCATGGGGACGAAAAAGGATCAAGAGGTTGACGGGCGGTCGGTTTGCGCCTATCGTGGACGAACCTTCGGAGAGGCTCATGGCCCTTTTTATCGACGCCCGAAAGAACCCAGACTGGCTATTTCGCCTGTGGGACACGCAGACCGGCGGCTACGTGACCGGCGAGCTGGACCGAATCCGGATCCTCACGACCATGAGGCGGATGCTGCGCGGCAGCGGCGTCGAGGAGAGCGCGAACGTATCCTCGGTGATCTGCGGCTGGCTCGCGGATGCCGAACGGCGCGGGACCAACGACCCGAAGCAGAAGGCCGACCCGAACTTCGCCCGGCCGTGGCGCGAAGGAACGGAACCGAACGGGACATCGGGCGAACTCCGCGCCATCCTGCGCTCCCGAATCCTGGGAGAACAAGTCGTGCGATCCGTCTTCGACGGTCAGGTGCTCGAATGGGTCGAAGCGTTGTCCGAACCGGCACGCGCGCTTCTGAACGACGCGTTCATCCTCCACGAGCTCCTGCGCGGTCCCGGCGTCGCAACGCTGCGCGTCAAGCACGGCGAGATCGACGCGGTCAGCCCGCTCATCGCGGAAATCGCGAGCACGTGGTCCGGCGGCGTCTCCATCGAGACCGCGGACCCTCCCGACGGGCAGCCGTTCAGCTTCATCTTCCGCCTGCGCTAGCAGCGCGGTCTTTTTTTATCCCAACAATCCGAACGCCGAGATACGCTCGCATGCCCGCGTGAACACCCCGAGCAACGCCCTCATCTGCGCGTCCGTTTCCGTCCCGACCGAAACGCGCACGAACGGCACCGTGTTCTTATCCGCGTGGAGCGCCGTGAGGTACACGCGCGTCACGTCGAAACCAAAGCTCGTGCCCGCGTTCAGTTCCACGCCGGCCTTCTTCGCCTCGTCGATGGCCGCGTTCACCCACGCCTTGTAGACGAACGGCTTGCGATACAACGGCTTGAACGCGAGGGTGAGGAAACTGCCATGGAAGGAGTGCTGGCGCGTGATGGCGTATGCCGCGTGGGTGGGGAGATTCGGATAGTTGACGTGCGAGAGCGGCGTACGGTGCGATTTGAGGAACGCGTCGAGCTCGGTGGCGAGCCACGTGGCGTTACGCTCGAACCGCGCGAGACGACGCTCGAGCAACGCGGCGTTCGGTTCGGGAATCGCGTGAATGGACGCGTCGGCGATGTTGGTGCCGAGGTGCATGCGCCAGGTAAGCACGCCGAACGGCGTCGCGGCCGGCGTCCACACGATGCCGCCGGTCACGCGGTCCATGCCGTACTGGTAGTACTTGTTCAGGCTCTCGAACACGATCGGTCGGATCTTCGACGCGACCGGGACGTCGTCGAGCGGATCGTACGTGGGGCCGAGCCCGGTGTTGTCGACGATCACGGCCGTGAGGCGCGTCGCGTTGTCGGCGATGGCGAGAAGCAGCTCGCGCATCGGCGGGACGACGATCGACTCCGTGTTGCACAGCGAGTCGAGAATCACGACGGCCGGTCGATGCGTCCGCACCGCCTCCGCGACCGCCGCGACGTCGGTCTCGTCGACCTCGACGCGCTCCGGGCACATGCGCTCGAGCAGCAGCTTCGTCTCGAAGTACGTCCCCGACCCGTACAGCACCGGGCCCGGAGGAAAGTCGGACATGCGCACGGCCTCGAACGCGGTCGTGAACGCGGCCATGCCGCTCGACGTGACGTAGACGCTCGGCTCCACGAACATCCGGCGTTTCAGGAACGTCCGCGCGAACGCGTGCTCGAAGCGGTACGCGTCCATGTGGCGGTCGCGCTTGTAGTCGTTCGCCGTGCCGATGATCTGACCGGTCTGCACCCCGGCCTGCGAGTATTGGCTCCCCGCGTAGGTGGGCGACTCAAAATCGAGCGACACGCAAATGGCCGCCACCACGCCGACGATGGAACGCAAACGCTCGGCGAGCTCGCGCTTTTGCGCGACCAGCGCGTCGTGGCCGTCCTCGGGCCAGGTGAGGCTCGACTGCCCCTCGCGTCCGGCCGTTCGCTCGATGTCGGCAAGCTCGCCGACGAGCGCGGAGGCCATGGTGACGGAACCCGCGAGGGTCACCGGACGAAGCGCGGCCGCGACCCGGTTCGCGAGCAACGCAAACCGTTCCAACCGATGCCGGTACGACGTGGCCAGGGCGGCCAATTCCTGATAATCTTCCTTCAAATCTTCGCGCCAGCTCATACGCGAGCCATTATACCCGAATATGAATCCCCTGCACTTCTTTCGCCATCCGGACCTGAAGGTTGAAGCCGTCGACCTCGGCAACCGAACCGTCCGCGTCCCGGTCGCGCGCATCGAGGGATCGGCGCCAGGACCGACGATGGTCGTGACCGGCGGGATGGACGGCGACGAGTATCCGGGGATTCTCGCCGCGTACGAGCTGGTCCGTCGATACGCCTCCGACCGATCGGCGTTTCGAGGAACGCTCGTCGTGCTTCCGATCGTCAACGTGCCGGGATGGGAAAACGAGTCGAGCCAGAATCCGGACGACCGGCAATTTCCAAAATATTTCTATCCGGGCAAGCCGCAAGGACGCCCGACCGAGCGGCTCGTGTCGTGGCTCGTCGAAACCCACGTGCGCGGCACCGACGCGTGGTACGACCTGCACAGCGGCGCGATCACCGAAGGCCTGCAGCCGTTCCCGTGGACATGGAGCTCGGGCGTGAAGCGCGTCGACGAGCTGAACGCGGCGTTCCTCGCGCGCTGCGGCGCCCCGTTCGCGCTGAACGAACGCGCGTCGCCGACCTCGAAGGCCGGCGCGCTCGCCCGCGAGGGCTGCTGGTACGTCCTCGCCGAATCCGGCGCCCGCGCCAGCACGCACCCCGACGACGTGGCTCGCCACGTCCGCTGGGTCGAGGGCGCGATGGCCGCGCTCGGCATGCTCGACCGCCCGGCGCCGACGTCACCTGCGCCGAAGGTGCTCCACGAGGTCACCTATCTCTACGCGAAGGACGCCGGCCTTTGGGAACTCGCCCAGCCGTTCAACCCACACGTCCGCAAAGGAACAGAAATCGGCCGAACGCGCGCGCTCGACCGACTCGACGGATCTCCATTGATCGCCCCCTGCGACGGCGAGGCACTCTGGTGGAAGGAAACCCCGAGCATGCGGCACGACGACATTTTGTGCGCCATCGGGCACTGAAGCTCGGTCTGTTCTTCCGCCCGGCTCTTAGAGCCGGGCGGTCTTGGCGCGTGCCCGGCTCTTAGAGCCGGGCGAACGTTGTCTCCTCCTGTCCGAAGACCATCGGCAGCTTGAGATACCTCAAATAGTCCTCGTCGGTCGTGAACCAACGCCGGACAGATTCGATGTCCACAACGGGTAAGAGCTCCGTCCTCCCCATGTAGGCACCGTGACTCGACCAGGAGTAACGATCAAGGACGGGCATGGCAGCGTCCCAATTGGACAGCTCGCCAGCTCGCCACCCGACTCCAGTTCCGTCCAATGCATTCAGATGGATATATCTAGGGAGCAGCTGAAGGTGCTCGTCCGTGTCAACGGCCTTTGCCTTAAACGGACCTTCCCACAAGCGGCCACGGCGGCCGTATTTTAGATTGAAATAATTGGCGTAACCCATGCCAAGACGATGTAGAAATCGGGATATGCCGTCGGGTTCGGACGCCTTCAACAGGAGATGAAAATGGTTGGGCTTGAGACAAAATGCCATGACACGGACCAGAGGAACTCGCACGGCAGCCCGCATCTCATATCCTGCCAACATGACGTCTCGGTCAATATCATGTCCGCCAGGATGCTTGTAGTCGAGATCATTAAACAGAAAAAGCGACTCGTAAAAACGACGAAAATCGTCTTCATCGCTAAACACGACACGTTTGTCCACCCCACGGTTGTAAACGTGATAGTACGCTTTGGAATCAAACGGTTCGCGCATACCCCTACCCGCCCGGCTCTTAGAGCCGGGCGGTTTTAGTCCTCCAGCCACGCGCCGTACTGGCGCACGAGCAGTTCTCCGGCGCGCAGCGGTTCGGCCATCAAATCCTTCACGACTTTTTCCATGCGGGCGCTCTGTGAACCCTTGATGAGGATCACGTCGCCCGCTTTGCAGTTGAAATCCAGCCAGCGTCCGGCCTCGACCGCGTTCGCGAACAGCTCGATGTTCGCCGGGTCCATTCCCGCTTCGATCGCACCGTGTCGAATATCGCGCGCTTCCTCGCCGACGCAAACCAGCACGTCCGCCACCTCGGCGGCGCGGATGCCGAGCAGGCGGTGCTCATCGGCCGAATATTTCCCAAGCTCGGCCATCTTGCCAAGCGCCGCGATACGCCTTGCGCTCTCCGGGGGAACGAACGCGCGGAGCGTCTCAAGCGCCGAGGCCATCGAGGCCGGTGCCGCATTGTATGAGTCGTCGAGCAACCGGGTCCCCTTGATGCCCGGCAGCGGACGCATGCGTCCGGCCTGCGGCTCGAAACGCGAAAGCCCCTCGACGATCTCGTCGATCGACATCCCGAACGACCGCCCGACCGCCGCGGCCGCGAGCGCGGCGTAGGCCTGTCCGCGTCCGAGCAGCCCGTTGAGTGTCACGGGCGCGCGCTGTCCGTCCATCGTCAGGTCGAACGTGACCGCGACCGGTTCGGTTTCCACCCGATAATTCTCCCCGCGCACCTCGGCCGCGTCGCCGAACCCGTACGTCACGGTCTTCTCGCTTCCCCGCTGGGCCGCGACGAACGGATCGTCGGCGTTGAGGATCGCCGTGCCGCCCGCCTTCACGCCGCGAAGGATCTGGCCTTTTTCCTTCGCAAGGTCCTCAATGGACGGGAAAAACTCCGCATGCACCGGCGTGACCGCCGTCAGCACGCCGACGTTCGGCGGCGCGATGCGGCACAGCGCGGAAATGTCGCCCGGACGGTCGAGGCCGTACTCGAGCACCAG
>DAISXX010000046.1:0-8023 GCA_036825695.1 Patescibacteria group bacterium
CATAAAAGCCGCTGTAACTGGGCAAAAAACATCATAATGTGAAAAGAAATAGTTATCCCTTGACACATTTGTTCGGAATTCGTACAATACCGGCGCCTCAATATATCCACACCCACTTGCAATTTTTCGCTCAACTGATAGAATCTTGACGAATTATGAGCGAACAGGGTGCGAAAGATTTTATTGAGATGAACGGCGAGGTTGAAGAACTCTTGCCGTCCGCTCAATTCAAAATCCGATTGGAAAATGGTCAGATGATCCTGGGTCACCTGTCCGGCAAGATGCGCATGAACCGCATTCGTATTTTGCCAGGCGACAAGGTGAAGCTCGAGATGAGCCCCTACGATCTGACCAAAGGAAGAGTAGTTTATCGATTCTAGTGAACGTCCTTCATCGGGTCGTTGAATCCGATGAGGTTTATCGCTTTATGAAAGTACGCGCATCCGTCAAATCCATCTGCCGAGATTGTAAAGTGATCCGCCGCGAAGGCCGGGTCCGAGTTATTTGTAAGAACCCGCGCCACAAGCAGCGGCAAGGCTAAACCCTATGGCACGTATCGCTGGAATCACACTTCCGAACAATAAGCGCGTCATCATTGCGTTGACGTACGTGTATGGCGTTGGCGACACCACCGCCAAGCGCGTGCTCGGCCAAGTGAAGGTCGACGAGAGCATTCGCGTGAAGGATCTCACCGAGGACCAGGTCAACCAGATCCGCGAGGTTCTGGAAAAGACCTACCGCCTCGAGGGCGACCTCCGCCGCGACGTGATGTCGAACATCAAGCGTCTCAAGGACATCGGTTCCTATCGTGGCATTCGCCACATGAAGCGCCTTTCCGTCCGCGGACAGCGCACCAAGACCAATTCCCGCACCGTGCGTGGAAACGTCCGCAAGACGATGGGTTCCGGACGCCGTGCGCTCACCAAGACATAATCTTCTATGGCAACCGTGAAACCAACGACAACCAAAGCCAAGAAGTCGGCGCCGATTCGCCAGGTGTCTTCGGGAAACGCCTACATCCAGGCGACCTACAACAACACCATCGTGACCGTGACCGATCTGAACGGAAACACGCTCGCCTGGTCCTCGGCCGGCGCCTGCGGGTTCCGTGGTCCGAAGAAGGCAACGCCGTTCGCGGCCAGCCAGATCATCAAGACCATTACCGAGAAGCTCAAGGACACGGGGATGCGCGAGGTGGCGGTGTTCGTCACGGGCGTTGGCTCTGGCCGCGACTCGGCGGTCCGCGCGCTCAACGCGAACGGATTCTCGGTCACCGGCATCAAGGATATGACTCCGCTTCCGCACAATGGTTGCCGCTCACCGCGCGCACGTCGCGTCTAATCGCCAGGTATGGGTAAGACATTGAAGACAACTTGTAAGATGTGCCGCCGCGAGCAGGTTTCGCTCTGTGGCAAGGAGAAGTGCGCGTTCAAGCGCCGCCCGTCTCCGCCAGGCGTGCACGGCCCGGCCCAGTCGATGAAGCGCCCGCGCCTTTCGTCGTACGGCATTCAGCTTCGTGAGAAGCAGAAGGCCAAGCGTTTGTATAACGTGATGGAACGCCAGTTCCGACGCTATTTTGAGGCTGCTACTTCCAAGAAGGGTAACACGGCCGATTACCTCATTCAGCAGCTTGAAACGCGTCTCGACAACACGGTGTACCGCCTTGGGTTCGCCAAGACGCGCCGCCAGGCCCGCCAGATGGTCGGCCATGGCTTTATCGCTATCAACGGCAAGCTCGTTGACATTCCGTCGTACGCGGTTCGCGTGGGCGAGGTGATCACGATCAAGGATTCCAAGAAGCAGAAGGGTCTGATGGCCGGCATGTCGGAACGCCTCGCGAAAACGCAGGCCCCGCGCTGGTTGTCGCTCGACGCCGGAGCGGTTTCCGGAAAGGTCACGTCGCTCCCGGAGGGTGAGGACCTGAAGTCCGTGTTTGACCCAACCCTCATCGTTGAATTTTATTCTCGCTAATCTTTTGCGAGTTCTTATGGAGAACATTCTTCTCCCGTCAACGATCAAGTACGAGAAGGGCGAACGCCCCAATGAGGGCGTTTTGGTCGTTGAGCCGTGCTTTCACGGGTACGGCACCACGCTCGGCAACGCGCTTCGTCGCGTGCTGCTCTCGTCCCTCCCGGGCGCCGCGGTCACCGCGGTGAAGATCAAGGGCGTGACTCATGAGTTCCAGGCCCTCCCGAACGTCAAGGAAGACGTCCTCGAGGTCATCCTGAACCTCAAGGGTCTCCGTCTGAAGTGCTTCAGCGAGGAGCCGGTAAAGCTCACGCTCAAGACGAAGGGCGCGAAGGTCGTCACGGCCGGCGACATCGACGCCAACTCGGACGTCGAGATCGTCAATCCGGACATGAAGATCGCGACGATCACGGACGACGGCGGAACCTTCGAGATGGAGCTGACGGTCGGCCGCGGCCGTGGGTACGTTCCGACGGAGGAACGCACCGGCGAGGGTAACGACCTCGGAACGATCGCCATCGATTCGCTCTACTCGCCGGTTCGCAACGTCGGCTACCGCGTGGAGAATACGCGCGTCGGCGAAATCACGAACTACGACAAGCTGGTCATGAACATTGAAACCGACGGTACCATCACCCCGGAAGAAGCCGTTGGACAGTGCGCGAAGATCCTCATTGACTATTTCTCCATTCTGTTGCAAAATCCTGCCGCCTCGGGGGAAGCGTCGGCTGAATAAACTGATATGCGTCACCGCAAGAAAGGCACAATTCTCGGTCGTGAAAAAGCCCCTCGTGAGGCGTTGCTTCGCAACCTCGCGACGAGCGTGATTTTGTACGAAAAGGTTCAGACGACCGAGGCGAAGGCCAAGGCGGTGCGCCCGCCCGTTGAGCGCGCCATTACCACGGGCAAGCTGCAGACGCTCGCGTCGCGCCGCAATCTCCTGAAATTCTTCTACACCGACCATCCGGTGAAGAAGCTGCTCGAGGTGCTCGGCCCGCGCTATGCCGAACGCAAGGGTGGATACACCCGCATCGTCAAGCTCGGCCATCGCCAGAACGACGCGGCCGACATGGTGCAGATTGAACTCGTCTAATATGAAGGACAAGAAGCGCACAATCATCACCATCGACGCGGCGGGGAAGGCCCCGGGCCGCATCGCGACGCAGGTCGCGATGATTCTGATGGGCAAGACCAAGGCCAGCTACGCGCCGAACGTCGACGACGGCGACGCGGTCGAGGTTTCGAACGCCTCCAAGATGAAGATTTCCGGCAAAAAGCTCGAGCAGAAGACGTACTACGCGCACACTGGCGGCCCGCGCGGCCTCTCGGCCAAGCTTATGGGCACCGTGTGGGCGAAGGACCCGTCCGACGTGCTGCGCCGCGCCGTGGACCGCATGCTTCCGAAGACCACGCACCGCACGGAGCGCATGAAGCGCCTCAAGATCTCGAACTAGCCTATGGCCGAAACAACCGCAAAATATATCAACGGCCTCGGACGCCGTAAGGAAGCGTCCGCCCAGGTCCGCCTCACGCCGGAAGGCACGGGCATCATCACGGTCAACGGCCGCGAGATGGCCGAGTACTTCCCGCTGTTCACCCTCCAGCAGGCCGTGAACGCGCCGTTCGTGGCCACGGGCCTCGAGAAGCGCTTTGACGTGTCGGTGAAGGTTGCCGGCGGCGGCATTCACGGCCAGGCCGACGCGATCAAGCTCGGCATCGCCCGCGCCCTGATCGAGATCAACCCGGAGCTCCGCACGGCGCTCAAGGCCCTCGGTTACCTCTCGCGCGACGCCCGCGTCCGCGAACGCAAAAAGTACGGCCACACCGGCGCTCGCCGCTCCCCGCAGTGGGCCAAGCGTTAGAACGACATACAAAATCCCGTTCCGAAAGGACGGGATTTTTGGTTGCCAGATCGCGCCCAAACGGGTACGATGACCGGTACATGGCTGGCACGGTCGCGAAAAATACCTTGTATTTCACCGCCGCTTCGATTGCGCAGAAGCTGCTCGCGTTCGTGTATTTTTTGTTTCTGGCGCGCGTGATGGAGCCGGCGGCGACGGGGCAGTACTTTCTCGCGTTGTCGGTAACGACGATTTTTTCGACGATCACGGACTTCGGCGTGACGCCGGTTGTCATTCGCGACGTGGCGAAATTCCCGGAGCGGGCGAAGCACTTGGTGCGCGAGGCGCTCGGGTACAAGTTGCCGTTCATCGTGCTTGCGATCATCGGGGCGATCAGCACCGCGTATCTTCTCGGTTACGACCCGCTCGTGCAGCGGCTCGTACTGATCGCGTGCCTTGTGATGCTCGCGGACACGTTCACGCTTATTTTCTACGGCGTGCTGCGAGGACACCATGCGCTGCGCTATGAGTCGCTCGGCGTGTTCATTGGGCAGACGTGCACGCTGCTTGCCGGCGGCGCGACGCTGTTGTTCTATCCGTCGCTTCCGTTGCTCGTCCTCTCGCTTCTTGTCGGAAGCACGTTCAATGCAATCTATTCCGGCTGGCACGTCTCGAAGCTCCTTGGAACGGACGCGCTCATTCCGAAGCTCGATTGGAAGCCTGCCGCCGCGCTTTTCCGCGCCGCGCTGCCGTTCGCGCTCGCCGGGATTTTCGTGAAGGTGTATTCGTACGTCGACTCGATCTTCATCTCGAAATATCTCGGCTCGGAGGCCGTGGGCGTCTATTCGATCGCGTACAAGTTCACGTATGCGTTCCAGTTCCTGCCGATGGCGTTCACGGCCGCGTTGTACCCGGCGCTCTCCGCGGTAGTGGGACGGGACGCGGCCGCTTCGCGCCGTTTGTTCGACGACGCGCTCTGGTACGTCCTCATCATCGCGTCGCCGATCGCGTTCGGCCTCTGGGCCGTCGCGTCCGACGCGGTGGCGCTCGCAGGGCACGGCTATGCAGACGCGGCACCCGTGCTGTCAATTCTGATCTTCGTGCTGATTCCGATTTTCCTCGACTTTCCGGTCGGATCGCTCCTCAACGCCTCCGATCGCCAGGCGACCAAGATGGCCGTGATGGGCGTGACCATGGTGATCAACTTCGCGTTGAACGCGATCCTTGTCCCGCGGTTTGGGATTATCGGCGCGGCATGGGCCGGGGTGGTCAGCTTCACGTTTCTGTTCGTTGCCGGGTTCTTCTTCGTCGCGCGCGTCATTCCGCGGTATGGGTTCGTCGAGCTTGGCAAGACCGCGGTCCCGATTATTTTCTCTGGGCTCGTGATGGGAATCCTCGCGCACTTGCTTCGTCCGGTGCTCGGGTTCGTGCTTGTCATTCCGGTCGCGGCCGTTGCGTACGTCGTCATGCTCCTCCTGACGCGTTCGCTTCGAGACGCGCACGTCCAGAAGATTCTCTCCGTTCTGCGTCGCAAACCCGCGTATGAAGACACGATTGTACACGACTGATTATCCGCCAGCGCGCGGCGGCGTCGCGCGGTACCTCGGGGGCTTGGTTCGGTATTTTCAAGGATCGATCGGCGTCGAGGTCGCGCCGGCCGGCACGCGTTGGTGGCAGGCCGCGCGTTGGTTCGTGACGCACCGCGCCGAATACGACCAGTTGCTCGTGAGCCATGTGCTCCCCATCGGCACGGCCGCGTGGATGGCGAAGTTCGTCACGCGGAAGCCGTACGTGGTGATCGTGCACGGGATGGACGTCGGGTTCGCGAAGCGGAACGCGGTGAAGCGATTCGTCGCCGGTTGCGTTTTGCGCGGCGCGAAGTTGGTCGTGGCAAACTCGATGGCGCTCGAGAGGGAAGTGACCGAGGCATTCGGTGTGGAACGGTCAATGGTGGTGTATCCGTGCGTGCGCGAGGCGGATGGGGCCCCTGCTGCGGAACATCCTATCGTCCCCACTTCGGTCGGCGATGCCGACCTTCGCTCCGGGCACCTGGAGCCCTGTTCCTCCGCCCCCATCCGCCTCCTGACGGTCGCTCGATTGGTTCCGCGCAAAGGACATCTCCGAGTTTTGGACGCGATCCAAATACTCAAAGCTCGTCATCCGGAACTCCGTCTTTCGTATGAGATCGTCGGAGACGGGCCCGAGCACGAACAGATCGCGTCGCACATCCGCGATCTCAAGCTGCAGGACGTCGTACGCATAACGAAGGACATGACGGACGATCGTTTGCCGACGGCGTATGAAACCGCTGACATTTTCATTATGCCCGTGATTTCGGACGCTCTCGATCGAGAGGGGTTCGGAACCGTCTATCTCGAGGCTGCCCTTCACGGGGTGCCGTCGATTGCGACATGGACACGGGGGGTTGACGAAGCCGTTATCGATGGAAAGACCGGATTGCTCGTGGCCGACGGCCACGTGGATGACCTTGCGGATGCCATCTATTTTTTGTCGACGGACCTGAGTCTTCGCCAGCAGCTTGGCGTCGAGGCTCGGGCGCGTTGCGTTCGCGAGTTCGTTCCGTCCGTCCAGTTTGAAAAACTTCGATACGTTCTCGGCTGATATGCCAACCATTTCCGTCATCATCCCAAGTTACCAGCACGCCGCGACCGTCGGCGCGTGTTTGGATTCCGTGCTTGGGCAGACGCGGAAGGCGGACGAGATCATCGTCGTGAACGACGGAAGCACGGACGGCACCGAGGCCGCGCTCGCGCCATATCTCGATCAGATCACGCTCATCACGCAGGAGAACCAGGGCGGCAACGCGGCGCGGAATCGAGGCTTCGACGCGTCGCGGGGCGACCTCGTGATCTTTTGTGACGCGGACGTGGTGATGCGATCGGACATGTTGGCGACGATGGAAGCAGCGCTCACGGCGCATCCGGAGGCGAGCTACGCGTATTGCGGGTTCCGGTTCGGGTGGAAGAAATTTTCCTCGTTCGCGTTCGACGCGGAACTCATGCGTCGTATGAACTTCGTCCACACGACGTCGCTGATTCGCCGCGACCATTTTCCGAAGTTCGATCCAATGATCCGTCGGTTCCAAGACTGGGACGTGTGGCTCACCATGCTCGAGGCCGGACATGTCGGCACGTTCGTCGACCAGGAGTTGTTCCAGGTGATCGACCGATCCGACCGACCGGGCATTTCGCAGTGGCGGCCGTCGTTCCTGTATCGCATCCCGTGGCACGCGTTCGGCTGGCGGCCGAAGTCGGTTCGGAAGTACGACGACGCGCGGACGATTATCGCCGCGAAACACCATCTCGTATGATCTCGCTCGTTACCGTCTCATTCAAGTCGCTCGATTACGTCGAGAAGATGCTCGCGTCGCTGTTCGCGCACGTGCGACGCGACGACATGGAGGTATTCGTCGTCGTGAACGGCGACGGGACCGATCCGTCGCGATTGCAAGCGGAGTTTCCGCGCGTGCGATTTATCGTGAGCGAGACGAATCTCGGATTCGCGGGCGGAAGCAATCTTGCGATCAAGGAGGCGACGGGCGAATTCGTGATTCTCGTGAATCCGGACGTGGTGTTCACGTCGGACGCGGTGACCGCGATCGAGGAACGCATGCGGGGCGACGCGTCCGTGGGGATCGGAGGGATCTCGCTGCGCAACCCGGACGGCTCGCAGCAGCTGTGCGTCTGGAAATTCCCGACGCCCGTCGATCAGCTTTTGCTCATGCTCAAGGTTCCGCACCTGTTGCCGAACCTGCCGCCCCTGCGCCGTTACTGGATGCGCGATTTCGATTACCGCAGTACCGCGAACGTCGACCAGGTGATGGGCGCGTTCTTCTGCATCCGTCGCGCCGTGATCGACAAGATCGGGATGCTCGATGACGGATTTTTCGTCTGGTACGAGGAAGTGGACTATTGTCGCCGCGCGAAGAACGCCGGATGGGACACCCGCTATTACGGGGACGTTTCCGCGCTCCACAAGGGCGGGGGGTCGTTCGACCGCGTGGCGACGCTGCGCAAACAGACGATGATGCGCCAGAGCATGCGGCGATACATGTGGAAACATTACGGGATCGGGGTTTGGCTGCTGTTCACGTTGCTGAATCCCATTTTCATCGCGCTCGCCTACGTCGCGTCCCTCATCAAACCCATGTAAGTATGTTCGATCAATTTTTCGGAAAGCCGTTCTGGGTCACG
>DAISXX010000047.1:0-7989 GCA_036825695.1 Patescibacteria group bacterium
GCCCAAGACAGTGTCGGCCTCGCAGGTGGGCTTTCTCGTGCCACCCGATCCGATCTATCCGACGCGCTCGCGCCGGGCGGGAGAGGAGGGCACGACGACGATACGGGTGCTGGTCGACATCGCGGGCCGGCCGGCGCAGGTGTCGCTGCAGAATTCGTCAGGCTTCGGCGCGCTGGACGAGTCCGCGCTCGCCGCCGTGCGCGCCGCGAAGTTCCGGCCCTACACCGAAGCGGGCCAGGCCCAGCCGGTCTGGGTCAGCATTTCCATCAGATTCAAGCTGCAGTAGGAGAACGACGTATGGGCGACGCATCCAGCCTGGGCTTCGGCCATTTCCTGGCGCAGTCCGACATCGTGGCCCGCGTGCTGCTGGCCGTGCTGGCGATCATGTCGGCGATCTCGTGGTACCTGATCGTCTACAAGGGCATCGGCCAGATCGTGCGCCGGACGCGCAGCCAGAAATTCCTCGCCTTCTTCTGGGCCGCCACCTCGCTCGAAGAGGTGCAGCACGAACTCGATCTGCGCGGCGACGAGGGAAACGAGCACGACCGAGACCGCGATGGCGGCGAGGACGCGTCGCGCGCGGCGTAGGCCGAGCCACTGCCGAACCGCCGGCACCCATTCGTTCTCAACGGTCTCGCGGGACGCGGACAAGAGCGCGCCGGCCGCGAAGACGAGGCAGGGGACCGCGTATTCCACGTAGCGTCCGGATTTCAGCGTAAGCGCCGTAAAGCCCGCGGCGAGGAACAGGCAGGCCATGACGCGAAAGATCTCCTCGCGGGACGGGACCCGTCGTTGCGCGATGGCGTGATGGAGAAACGCGCCGATCGATAGCAAAAGCGCGAAAAACGCGGGGCCGCACGTGGCCGCGAGGTCGAACCAGGTGGCCGGTCGCCACTCGGATCCGACCGAGATCTTGTATCCTTGGTTCACGACGCCGATCTTAAAAATGTCCACGACGCTGAACGACAGCAATTCGGGAAAATACGGGTTCGTCACGATCCCAAGCGCGAGTCCCGCCATCACCGCGATTCCCACGCGGAATATGGAACCCCATGCTGCGGGCCACCCTACCGTGCTCACTCGGTCCGGACGAGCGCCAGCCTCTCGCTCCGCGCGATAGGGGACCTGGCCCTCCGCCCCCATAGTCTGCCTCGATTTCGTCATGCGCCACGCCACGATCTCGGCAACGCCCGCCGCGAGCAAAACCAATAACGCCGTCGGCCAACCATGGTAGAGCCAGACGAATAGCGCGGATAGGATGAGCGCAACGCGTGGGCGCTTTGCCAGAACGGCCCAGGTGATGGCCGTGAACAGCGCGACGGAGAGCGAGATGGCGCGCGGGAAGGCGATGCGGTTCAGGAAGGCGGGGGAGAGCATGGCGGCGAGGGTCAGCGCCGTCGGCCATGGCGCGCGCAGCCATTTGAGGAATCCGTAGACGGCCGCGCACGCGATGAGACCGAAGACGAGCGCCGCGACCTTCATGCCGACCATCGGGTCGAACGCCGCGACGAACGGGATGAGCAGTACGTGGTACAGAAAGTGCGCGTCTACGTATTCCGCGGGCCACGTGGTAAATCGGAACCAGGGAAACGCATGCAAAATCACCCCGTTCTTGAGAAACAGGGCGATCTTCGCGTGATAGAAGGAGTCCGGATCCGGAAACATCGGCGCGGCCTCCATTGCCGCAAGGGTTCCCGCGACGAGGAAGCCTGCCCATCGGGTGGCTCGATGCATAGCTTACGGCTCGACGACCAGGGTCGCGGTGAGCGAGGGGTGGTAGCTGTCAAAGAAGGAATACGTTCCCACGTCGTTGAAGTAGCGCGCGAAATTGCCGTTTGGAGAAATGGTGCCGGTGCCCCACGTGAGGTCGTCGGCCGTGGCCGTGTGGTTCACCCCGCCCATGTTGTACCAGCGCACCGGCGTTCCGGCCTTGACGGTGACGGACGCGTTATCGTAGCCGTCATCCGAAATGTTGAGGACAGTGGCCGCTTTCAAGTCCTTGTCGTGGTTGATGTCCGGTGACGACGCGCCCGCATCCGACGGGACGAAATCCGAAGCGGTTTCGACGTCGCCGCCCTTCCGGTAGTTGCCAAAGAATGCGTCCGGGACATCGTCGATTTTGGTATTCCAGCTCGCGCCGTACAGCGCGATGGCGATTTCTTCGGTGGTGACCCAGCGCAGCTCGCCGTTTTGGTCCACGGCGTATACCTTCGGGTCGGAATTGATTTTTACCATTTTTGAGCCCGGCTTGTACGTCACGTTCCCGCCGATCTGAAGCTTGGCGAGGTCGGCGTCGCTGACCCATTTCACGGTATTGAAGTTGGCATACCAGGTGAAATACGTCTTGTCGTTCGGAAATACGTACCGGAACCCGTCGCGGCCGAGGTAATAGACCGCGGCGAACGTCTGGCCGCGGACCAAGTCGCCCGATTGGAGGCCGGTGAACGGGGTAAGGGATGCCGCGAACGAGACGGCCGGAAATGCGGCGCCGAATAGGCAGCAAAGCAGCAAAATTGCGGAAAATCGGCGCATAGTGAGGCCATTATACACGAAATCAAACGGCGAGGGGATGTCCCTCGCCGTTTTGATACCCGTTGTCAACGGATCGGTTTCTACTCGACGACGACGGTGGCCGTCATCATGGAGTGGTAGTTGCAGTGGAACGACCATTCTCCCGCGGTCTTGAAGTAGCGGGTGAAGCTCTGGCCCGAGGTCATGGTGCCCGTGCCCCAGGACTCGTCGTCGGCCGTGGCCGTGTGGCTCGCCGATCCGTCGTTCACGAACTTGACCGCGCGTCCGGCGCTCACCGTGTAGGTGGCCGCGTCGTACTCGTTGTCCGAGATGTGCACGATGATCGGGGACTGCAGGGCCTTGTCGTGGTTGATGTCGCTCGCTTCCGAGGAAGCGTCGGCCGGGGTGAAGTCGTCGACCGCCTCGAGGTCGGCGCCCATGTCGTAGTTGCCGAAGAAGGCATCCGGGACGTCATCGATCTTGGTGTTCCAGTTGGAACCGTAGAGCGCGACGGCGATGGCCTCCGTGGTGACCCAGCGGAGCGATCCGTCCGCGTCGACCGCGTAGGTCTTCGGGTCGGAGTTGATCTTGATCATCTTGACGCCCGGCTTGTACGTGACGTTTCCGCCGATCTGGATGGTGCCGAGGTCCGCGTCCGAGAGCATCTTCACCGTGTCGAAGTTGGAGTACCAGGTGAAATACGTCTTGTCGTTCGGGAACACGTAGCGGAAGCCGTCCTTGCCGTAGTAGTACACCGCGTTGAACGACGTTCCGCGGATAAGGTCGCCGGACGAGAGGCTGGCGAGCGAGGACGTGGCCGCGTGAACCGGGGCCGCGTGCGCGCCGAAGCCGATGAGCAGGCCGGCGATGGCGAGCGTGGAGATGAGCTTCTTCATAGGTCGATCGGGGAGTTAATTGATCTACAGTGTAGCACGTGAGGCGAGCTCTCTCAAGGTTGCGGTCGGATCCGCGGCGTTGAAGATGGCCGAAGCCGCGCAGACGTGGGTGGCGCCGGCTTTGGCGAGCGGCCCGATGAGCGCCGGGGTCACGCCGCCGTCTATCTCTATCGCCAAATCCGCCCGATGGTTGCGAGCCGCGCGGATTTTCTCAAGGACGGACTCGCCTTTGAAGTCCTGGCCGGACATCCCCGGGCGCACGCCCATCACGAGCAGCATGTCGATCTGGTGCATCACGTTCTCGATGTCCTTGAGCGGCGTCTCCGGGTTTACGGCCACGCCGCCCTCGAGCTTCAGCATCTCGCGGATGTGCTCGATCACGGTGCCGAACGGCCGCGAGATCTCCGCGTGGACGATGGCGCGCTTCGTGCCGTTCACGTGCTCGCGCCACGCCTCGACGATCGGGAGCGGGTTTTCCACCATGAGGTGCAGCTCGTAGTTCACGTCGGTGCGCATCGCCGCGATGGCACGCGCGTCGTGCCAGCTCGTGTTGCCGAACATCGATCCGTCGAGAATGTCGACGTGCACCGTTTTGCAGTCGCGCTCGACGAGACGAAGGCGGCGCTCGAATTCCGCGGCGGATTCGACGAGGAGGGATGGGATGATTTCAATCATATCGGAAATGTTTTCTCGGCTTAAACGTGACGGTCGTGTCGAGCTTCTTGTGGAACAGGACCGTTCCTTGGCCGTGCGGCATGTCATTGAGATCGGTCGCGCCGTTCGTCAGCACGTCCATCGCGAGGCGCTCTTCGCCGGGGGCGGGAACGAATCCGAGGTTCGTGGCGACATGGGCCGATCGGTCCAGGAGACGTCCCAATTGGTCGTACCGGAGCGACTCGTAATTGTCTTCGGTCCAGCGCTTCACCCATGTCGGATCGACGACGAGCGAAGACGTGGAGGCAAGTCCCGTACGGACTTCCAGCCATCGGGCTCGGCCGCTCGGCCGGGCGTCGCCGATCCGTCGGATCGTTTCCTCGAGCAGTTCCACGGCCGTTCGGCCAAGACCGCGGCCCCGGAAGCCTTCGTCTACCATGCGCGTAAAAATGATGGCATGCGTCCCCGGTCCGGATTCCGGGACAAGCTGCTGATCAAGGGGCCAATCCCGGTCAATGTCACGGATTTTGCTGTTAAAAACCAGCGCCTGCTGCCCGTCCGCCGTTTCGGCGCTCAGACGCACGTTGATGTCAGGACGGTCGGACAGTTGCGAATATTCAACCACGCCCGTCAACCCGTCGTTTCCCGGGAATGGGAATCGGCGCGTCTCCGTTCGATAATATTCGTCCTTCCTAAACGGGGAGAAGTCCGGAAGCGAAATGAGGGGCGCGACCAATGGCCTCGATTCGTGCCCGTGGGGTTCTTCGGCTCGGAACTCCATACCGTTACGCGCCGAATTCCTGCTTCTCGATGTCATCGACCTTCTTCAGGCGCCGGACGTGCCGGTCTTCTCCCGAGAACGGGGTCTCGACCCAGTGTTTCACCACCTCGACCGCTTCCTTCGTCGACAGGAACCGGCCCGGGAGGCAGAGGATGTTCGCGTCGTCGTCCGTGCGGCTCGTTTTCGCCACTTCCTTGTTGAAGCCCGTGGCCGCGCGCACGCCCTTCACCTTGTTGGCGACGATGCAGATGCCCTGCGCGTTGCCGCACATCACGATGCCGCGCGAGTTCTCGTCCGTGGTGACGCGCTTGGCAACCGCGTAGCCGAAGTCCGGATAGTCGTCGTCCGGGGCCTTGGTGTCGTTGCCCATGTCGATGACCTTGTATCCTTCGCCCTTCAAATATTCCGTGACGGCTTCCTTCGTCTCAAATCCCGCATGGTCCGCGCCGAGGTAGATGGTTGGTTTCATACCTAAACTTTTTTCAATCGTTCAATGTCGTTCATCAGTGCCTGCAGGTGGGTGGTGATCTCTCCGAGCATCTTTTGCTGCGTGCCGTCGCGCGTGAGTTCCTCCTCGCCGTCCTCCTGGATCTCGTCGACGTCCTTCTGGATCTCGTCGACGTCCTCCTGAATTTCATCCACGTCCTCCTGGATCTCGTCGACGTCCTTCTGAATCTCGTCGACGTCGCCTTGGATCTCGTCGATGTCCTCCTCGACGTTCTTGAGGCTTTCCGCCTGCCGGTTCATGGTCATTTGGATGAACAGGGCGAGATAGATGGCCTCGAGCGAGACGGCGGTGGTGAGAATGAGAAGCACGGTGTTCCATTCGGCGACGCCGAGCGCGCCCACGAGGCCGCAGGCCAGGAAGGCGAGGGTGTGGATGACGAGCGAGGACACGGAGCCGGTCCAGGAGGTAATGCGTTCGACGGTGGTTGGATGCTGCGCCATAAAAGGTTCGGGTTACGCTCGAAGAATAGCCCTTCGAGGGACGTTCGTCTATACTTGTCCAGGTATGAAGACGATCTATTTCGCCACCTCGAACGCGAGCAAAGTCACCAACGCCCAAGCCGCGCTCAAGCCGTTCGGAATCGCGGTCAAACAGGCCAAAATCGAGCTCGCCGAAAGCCGCGCCGAGGATCCGGCGGAGATCGCGCTCGAGAAGGCCATGCAGGCCTACAAGAAATTCAAAAAGCCGCTCCTCGTCGAGGACTCCGGCTTCTTCATCGAGGCACTCGGCGGGTTTCCGATGACGCACATCAAGTTCTCGCTCAAGACGCTCGGCGTCGCGGGGATTTTGAACGCGATGCGCGGCGCGAAGAACCGGAAGTGTGAGTGGCGGATGACGTTGGCGTACGTGTACGGGCCAGGGAAACACCAGACGTTCACGTTCATCGAGAAAGGCGTGATCGCGGAAAAGCCGCGGCCGGTGAAGCGGCCGATGATGTCGGACTACTGGCGGCTGTACGTCCCGAAGATGCTCGACGCGAAGAATACGAAGGCGCTGTCGGACATGAGCGAGGAGGAGATGGAACGGTGGATGGAGTATTTCTCGAAGAACAATCATTTCTTGCAGCTGGGGAAATGGCTGACAGGTTCAGCACAGACCGTTGACAACGGTCGGAATTCCTGATATCGTCTTCCGACGAAGAGGTGCAGATGTTCGTGATTTTGCAGGTCGACACGTGTTGGAGGTGCGGTGCGTTGTATGATCCCGCGCGGGGTTGCTCGCGGTGCAGAATGTCATGACCCACTACTGCGTGATGGGCGAGTTCTCGCTCATTTTTTCTTGCCCAAAATGTGCCCGTTTGCTAGGATCCAAACATCGTAAATCCTTATACTGGCGGCTGATATCCGCCCTGACTCGAACGATATGCCCGACGCACGTCCAAGCGTTTCCGAACGCGAAAAGGAGGTTCTGGAGTTTTGGGAGAAAAACCAGATCTTCAAGAAATCATTGGAAAAGGACGCACCGCGTGGGGCGTTTGTGTTTTACGAGGGTCCGCCGACCGCGAACGGCCGGCCGGGCATCCACCATGCCGAGGCGCGCGCGTTCAAGGATTTGATTCCGCGCTTCCGGACGATGCAGGGGTTCCGCGTCGACCGAAAGGGCGGCTGGGACACGCACGGGCTGCCGGTCGAGCTTGAGGTGGAGAAGCAACTCGGGTTCACGGGCAAGGCGCAGATTGAGGAGTTCGGCATCGCGCCGTTCAATGAGAAGTGCAAGGAGTCGGTTTGGACGTATCTCACCGATTGGAAGGAGTTCACGCGCCGTCTCGGGTTTTGGGTGGACATCGACAACGCGTACGTCACGTACAAGTCGGAGTACGTCGAGGGGCTCTGGGGCGTGATCAAAAAGATTTGGGACCGCGGACTGCTGTACCAGGATTACCGCGTCACGCCGCACTGCCCGCGCTGCGGGACGAGTTTGTCGTCGCACGAGTTGGCGCAGGGATATCAGGACGTGAAGGATATTTCCGTGTACGCGAAGTTCAAGGTGGTCGGAAAAGAAAACGAGTACTTGGTCGCGTGGACCACGACGCCGTGGACGTTGCCGAGCAACGTCGCGCTTGCGGTCGGCGAAAAGATTGCGTACGTCCTCGTAAAGAAAGACACCGACTTGGTGTGGGTCGCGCGCGACTTGGCCGCGAAGCTCGTGCCGGAAGGGGAGATTGTGCGCGAAGCGATGGGTTCGGAGTTGGTTGGAACCGAGTACGAGCCGCTGTATCCGTTCGTCCGCGACGCGATCAAGGGGACGGAGCAGGACAAGAAGGGTTGGTACGTCGCGGCCGCGGATTTCGTGACCACCACCGACGGCACGGGCATCGTGCACACCGCCGTCATGTATGGAGCCGACGACTTCGAGCTCGGCAGCAAGATTGGATTGCCGAAATACCATCTCGTGAAGCTCGACGGCACGTTTTTGCCGAGCGCCGACTTCCTCGCGGGCCGCGTCGTCACCGACGAGCAGGTGGCCATCGACATTATCAAGGATCTCGCGCATCGCGGGTTGCTGTTCGCGAAGGAAAAATACGAGCACTCGTATCCGCACTGCTGGCGATGCAAGAGTAAAGTGATTTATTACGCGAAAGACTCGTGGTATATCCGCATGAGCTCGTTGCGCGACCAGTTGCTCGCGGAGAACGAGAA
>DAISXX010000048.1:0-7981 GCA_036825695.1 Patescibacteria group bacterium
CCGCCACTCGATCAAGGACGGAACCGGCGGATATATGCTCGGCTCACACGGCTACGCGTTCGCGCGGCGGGTCGGGGAGAAGCAGCTGCGCGGCCGCGGCTTCACGCACTTCTTCGTCAGCACGCTTTGGCGCACGCATCAGACGCTCGCCGCCTTCGCCGAGGGCGCGGGAGATTTCGACATCAAGCGGGTACCGGAATTCGATCCGTTCTTTGAGATTTCCGGAAAGGAAGAGGACGCCATCGCGTTGTGGCACGGCGCTTGCCGCACGGCGGAGATGGCGGGGCTCGACATGATGTCGGAGTCGCTCCAATACGAAAAAACGCGCGTCGACAACGTCGCGCGCCTCGTGGTCGACGCGTTCCGACCCTGGCTCGCCGGTCTGCCGGACGGCGCCAACGTGCTCATGGTCGGCCACAGCCCGCTTTCGGAGTTCGTGCCGTACGGACTGTTCGGCGTCGTTCTTCCGGGGCTGCGCGAATGCAACGGGTTTCGACTGATCGAGGACGGCGCCGGGCTGCGTCTCGACGCGACATCCGCCGATCTTGACGCGCAGCCGTTACGCTAACGACACGGCCTGTCCGACGCGACGCACCATTCCGTCGGCCGCGAGCCGGTCAATCATGGACAGGACCCACGCGCGGTCCTGTCTTTTGTCATAGCGCGCGTCGATGGACGGTCCGATCGTATCGAACGAGACCGGTCCGTTCTCGCGCACCAGTTTCAAAATGCGTCCGCGGTAAATGCGATCCGGAAATTTCTTGTCGCGGTGTTTCGGTTCGACGGCTTTTTTTACCATCTGTTTGGGGACGCGCACCGTGCCCGCCAAAAACTTCGGCGCGGCCGGACAGACCGAGCGCATCGGGCACGTCGCGCACGTCGGAACCTTCGCACATTGCATCGTGGCGAGGTCGAACAGCGACTGCGGGACATCGTAGAAGCGCCCGCGCCGGGGGAGGATCGCGTCGATCGACGCGCGGATTTTGTCATCGATCGTCGGTTGCGGATACGTCACGCCGAAGAGGAGCCGCCCGAGAACGCGGCGGATGTTCGTGTCGATCGGCAGCGCGCGCTGTTTGAGCGCGAATGCCGAGATCGCGGCCGCGGTGTACGGGCCGATGCCTTTGAGTTCGCGCCAATCCCGTTCGGTCGACGGCACGCCGCGCTCGACGATTTTTCGCGCGATGTCGCGCAACATGAGCGCCCGGCGGTTGTACCCAAGCCCGGCCCACGCCCGGATCACGTCGGCGTTCGACGCGACGGCGAGCGATGCCCAATCGGGAAATTGACCCAACCAGCGCTCGTAAAAAATCAGCCCGCGCGACACCTGCGTCTGTTGCAGCATGATCTCGGAAACCAAAATGCGATACGGGTCACGCGTCTTCCGCCAGGGAAGGTCGCGGCCGTGTGTGTCGTACCAGCGGAGCAGGATCTTCCACAAGGGGCCGTTGGAGCCGGTCATAGGGGGTTACGAATCGTTCGGACGAGAGCCGCGAGCGGTTCGCGAAACGACCATGTTCCACGCCCAGAGCAGTCCTGCCGCGAGAAACGAACCGAACGCCACGATTGAGGCGGCGACCGACATGGTCAGGCATGATTCATTTTGTACGCGGATGCGCGCGGCCTGTTCGATCTCGGCGGCGGCAAGCTCCGTGTCCGCGTTCGCGCCGGTACCAAGATCCCCGAGGTCGGCGACGAGCGCGTATTCCCCCGTGAGGCGGTTCCAGGTCGGGTAGGACTCCCCGGCGCCGTCTTGGATGGGATAGGCGGAGAAAAGAATGTCTCCTTGCCGTTGGGGAAAATTGATCGAAGATCCGTTCGGGACGACCGTTCCACAGGCGAAGCGAAACGGGTAGGACGATGGCGCCTGGGCGATCACGGCCGTGACCACGCCGGATTCCACCTGGTACATGTATCCGTGCCCGGCATCATAATAGGCGCGGTGTTCCTTCGCGTTTTCTCGGGACGCCATTCCGCCGATGATCCCCGCGCCGCGCGCGACGATCGGTCCGTCGTTCTTAAAGCCAAACGTAAAAACGGCCAAGATCAGGAGGAGACACGCCGTTCCCATCAGGCCGAAGGCGTGGAGGAGCTGTCGCATAGTGGGTTCGATATGATACGATTTGTGTCTATGGTACAGATCTTTTTGTCAAAGCACCATTTGACGCTGCGCGTTCTTCCGTTCGCCCTCCTGCTTGGCGCCACCAAGTGGTACGTCCGCGAGCACGGACTCGAAATCATGGAATTGAACACGTACTTCTCGACGCTCGTCGCGGCCGACGTGTTCCTGCTTGGGTTCCTTCTGTCCGGCGCCATGCCGGATTACAAGGAGGCCGAGAAGATTCCGGGCGAGATTGCCTCGGCGCTCGATTCGATCGTGGAGGAATGCGACGTGCTGCGCGCGAAGCCGTCGGCGCGCAAGGACGCGGTTGCCTGTCTCGCGCATACGCGCGTCGTCATTCGTTTCCTTACGCGATGGTTCGATCATAAGGAGCGGACGCGCGACGTCGTCGCGGCGCTGCGGGAGTACGCGCCGCTGTTCGCCCGTCTCGAGCCGCACACCCAGGCCAACTTTCTCGTTCGGCTGAAGCAGGAGGTCGCGTCGGTTCGCCGCATGGTGGTACGCATGCGCAATATCCGCGAGGCGACCGTCGTGGCTCCCGCCTACGCCGTCTCCGAGCTGTTCACGGCCATGGTCATCTTCTCGCTCCTGTTCGTGGACATGGGAACGTTGCCGGAGGCGGTGATGATCACGGTCGGCATCTCCTATCTGCTCGTGTACATGATTTTCTTGATCCGCGACCTCGACAATCCGTTTCAATACCACGACAAGGCACACGTGCAGGACGAGATCGCGATCGAGCCGCTCGGCGCGGTCGATCGAACGATTGCCGGGTTGCTCAAGCAGAAGTAAGCCGAATGCAAACGGACCCCGATCGGGGTCCGTTTTTGTCTGATCGATTAGACGCCCATTCCGCCGAAGAACTTGCGCGGGGCCATCTTTGGCTTGCGGCTGCCGCCATGCGACGGCTTGCCGTGCGTGCCGGCGGGCTTGGCGCCCTTGTCGCGGCGATACTCGGAGTCGTACGACCGTTGCGGGGCGCGTTCGCCCGGGACCGACGTCGACTTGTACTTCGGGGCCGGGGCGAAGCCGGTGCGCGGGGCGCTTGAGCTCGAGCCGGAAGATCCGCCGGAGCTGCGGCCGCCGCGGTATCCGCCTCCGCGTCCGCCGCGGGGCGCGAACCGGTCGTCGCGTTCGTCGCGGGCGTCGGCCGGGTCAGCCTTTCGGGCCGGCGGGAGTTCCGGGGTCTTGGTGATGCTGAGCTGCATGCGGACGAGCTTCTCAATGTCGCGCACGTCGCGGCCCTGGTCGGGCGTGGCGAACGAGATGGCGCGGCCCGAGAGGCCGGCGCGGCCCGTGCGGCCGATGCGGTGCACGTAGTCCTCGGCCTGGTCCGGAAGGTCGAAGTTGATGACCACCTCGATGCCGGTCACGTCGATGCCGCGCGCGGCGATGTCCGTGGCAACGAGCACGCGATACCGTCCGCTCTTGAACCCTTCAAGCGCTTCCTTGCGCTGGTTGAGCGACTTGTTGGAATGGATTTCCGCGCAGGTGAAGTTCATCTTCTTGAGCGCGCGGGCGATCTTCGTGGCGCCGTGCTTGGTGCGGGAGAACACGAGGACCGTTCCGTGGTATTCGCCGAGGAGGCGTTCGAGCAGGCGGATCTTGTCCGACTTCTCAACCACGAACAGTTCCTGTTCCACGCGCTCCGACGCGGTGCCGGCGCGGGCGATTTCCACGCGCACCGGGGTGGCCATGTAGGAAGCGGCCATCTTGGAAATTTCCGGCGGCATGGTGGCCGAGAAGAGCATGGTCTGGCGCTCCTTCGGCACGTGGCGCAGCACGCGGTTGATCTGCGGGGCGAAGCCCATGTCGAGCATGCGGTCCGCCTCGTCAAGCACGAGCACCGAGACCTTCGAGAGGTCGACGGTCTTCTGCTCCAAGTGGTCGTTCAGGCGGCCCGGCGTCGCGACGATCACGTGCGGGTTCTTCTTGATGTTGGCGATCTGGTTGTGCATCGACGCGCCGCCGATGAGCACCGCGGTGCGGAGGCCGGCTTGCTTGCCGATCTTCTGAAGGGTCTCTTCCACCTGCAGCGCGAGCTCGCGCGTCGGGAGAATCACGAGGCCCTTGCCCTTGGTGGCGGCGATGCGCATGAGCATCGGGATGGAGAACGCGAGCGTCTTTCCCGTGCCGGTCTGCGCGATGCCGATCACGTCCTGGCCCTGCACGGCAATCGGGATGGCCTTGTGCTGGATCGGGGTCGGCGTGACGTACTTAAGACGGGCGAGGACGTCGAGCAGGCTCGGCGCAATTCCAAGCCCATAGAAACCCTCGGAAGGGTTTTGGGTGTCGGACATAAACGAATAAGGTGACCCGAATCCTTCGTGTCACCTTAAGCGCTGACAGACGAGGTCGAGTCTATTGGCCCGGCCAATTGCGGGGCGAATCAGTGGGAATAATAGCTTATTTCCTGGAAGATGTCAACTCTGTGATATCATTTGCCGCAGATGAAACCGCTTCTCGAGGCCACGGGCCTCTCCAAAACGTACGGCCGGCAGAAGGTTCTCGGGAACCTTTCGTTTGTCGTGTCCGAGGGGACGCACATCGGGCTCATCGGGCGCAATGGGGCGGGGAAGACGACGCTCATGCGGATCATCGCCGGCGACGAGGAACGCGACGCGGGAGAGACGAAGCTGATGCCGTGGACGCGGCTTGGCGTGTTGCGGCAGCACGAAGTTCTTCCGGACGACGGGCCCACGTCCGACTATTTGTCGCGCGAGAGCGGGAAGGCACCGTGGGAGTGTGCCAAGATGGCGTCCCGGTTCGGCCTGAAGCCGGCGGAGCTTGCGAAGCCGCCCGGCGCTCTTTCTGGCGGTTACCAGATGCGCGTGAAGATCGTGCGCATGCTGCTCGAGCAGCCAAATTTGTTATTGCTCGACGAGCCGATGAACTATCTCGACTTGCCGACGCTGCTGTTGCTTGAGGCGTTTCTGAAAGACTATCCGGGCGCATTTTTGATGACCTCGCACGACCGTGAGGCGATGCAGAACATCTGCACGCAGACATGGGAGATTGCCGAGGGCGAGCTCGCGGAGTTTCCCGGCGATTTGGAAACGTATCTCGATTGGAAGGACGAGCAGGCCGAGTTCGCGCGCCGGACGAACAAACGGTTGCGCCGCGAGATGGCCGACGCGCAGGCGTTCGTCGATCGCTTCCGCGCCAAGGCGAGCCTCGCGACGCGCGCGCAAAGCAAGCTGCGCCACATCACGCGGTTGCGCAACCAGTTGAAGGAACTTCGCTCGGGTCTTCCGACCGCGGCATTCAAGATTCCATGCCCGCAAGTCGCGGACGGTCCGGCCGTGATTTGCGACGGGCTCTCGATTGGCTATGGCTCGACCGTGATCGCGCACGACATTTCGCTCGACATTCCGCGCGGGGCGAAGGTCGCGATCGTCGGCGAGAACGGGCGGGGGAAGTCGACGCTGCTGAAGACGCTCGCCGGGCAGCTTCCGGTGATCGACGGCAAGATGAAATGGTGGCACCGCGCGGACATCGGGTACTTCTCGCAGATGTCCGAGGATACGCTGCACCCCGACCTCACCGTGCTCCAGGCCCTCACGCGCGCCGCGCCGCCGGACGCGCCGGGCGAGCGCGTGCTCGCGGCCGCGGGAGCGTTTCTGTTCCGCGAGGACGATTTGGAAAAGACGTGCGGCGTGCTCTCCGGCGGCGAACGCGCCCGTGTCCGTCTCGCGCGCCTCGTGCTCAACGAGCACAGCGTCCTCATTCTCGACGAGCCGACCAACCACCTCGACGCCGAAACCGTCGACGTGCTCGCGCGCGCGCTCAAGGCCTATGCCGGCACGGTCATCGCGGTGAGCCACGCCCGCACGTTCATGAACGCGCTGTGCGATCGCATCTACGAGGTACGCGACGGCTCCGTGCGCCACTATACCGGCACGTACGAGGAATACGTCGCCGACCTGACCGAGATCGCCGACGAGACCGCGCATACGCCGGCCGAGGCCGAGGCGAAGGAGGCGTCGAACGAGCGCAAGGCCCGCACGCTCGAAACCCGCGCGCTGCGCCGATCGCAGGAGCGGCTCGAGTCGCGCATCAAGACGTTCGACAAAGAAAAAAGCGAGATCCTGGCCTTCTTCTTCGAAAATCCGACCGACTACGCGCCCGACAAGGCGACGCGTCTCTCCGAGATCAACGACGAGATCGCGGCCATCGAGAAGGAGTGGCTTGAGATCGAAACGAAACTGATCGAATCGTAGAAATTCACACGATATGGGAACTTACCGACCAACGTGGGCCGCGTTCATGACCGACGACGATTGGTCCGCGTTCGAATCGATCGTCCGTTTGTACTTCGACGCGCGCGGCGAGCGGATGGAGGTCGTAAACGGTTCGGTTTTCGTGAACGGCGACCGGGATCCGCAGATGAGCCTTGGCAACGTGGCCGCCGCGTGCGCGGGCCGCGAGCGTTCGACGTGGGCCGAAGTCGTCGCGCGCCATTTCGACGATCTCAGAACGTCCGTCGAGGAGCAGCAGGATCTCGAGCGCAAGGCGCAAACGTTCAAGGACGTGCGCTCCTTGCTCGCGCTGCGCATCTATCCGGAGGCCGCGACGCCGTTTTCCGACCAGCTGTACGTCCGTCAGGACCTGGAGGGAACGGACACGTTCGTGGTGTTCGACCTTCCGACGTCCGTGACGCACGTGAACCGTTCGCAGACGAAGTCCTGGGGACTGACCGACGAGGAAATCTTCATGGTCGCCGAACAGAATCTGAACGCGCGGCCGTTCCCGAAGCGCCGCATGGATCCGGGCCCGTTCGGACAGCAGATGCACGTGTTCCAAGACGACGTGTTCACCGCGTCGAACGTCCTGCGCGCATATGAGATGGCGAAGTACGACGGCGCGTACGGCTCGCTGGTCGCCATTCCGGCGCGCGAGACGCTCATGATTCACCCGCTCGAGGGTCCCGCGTCCCGCGATGTGTTCGTGGAGCTCGGCATGTACGCGACGAAGGTGTTCCTCAAATATCCCGGTGCCATCACGCCGTTCCTGTTCTGGCACCACAAGGGCACGTTCACGCGCTGCGGAAGCGGAAGCCCGACGGTCGAGGAGATGCGGCCGAGCGTCCCGGAAGCGTTGACCCGGCTGCTGTATCCGACCCAGTCCTAACTATGCGCGTCCCAACCCGACGGGGAGAAATCCTCGCGCAATCGAAGAAGGTCAACGACGCGTTTTTGACGCCCGCCGCGATCCAACGCATGAAGGACGAGGTCGTGCGTCTTGAGAAGGTCGAACGCCCGCCCGCGGCAGAGGAACTGCGACGGACGGCCGCGATGGGCGACCTTTCGGAAAATGCCGCATACAGCTACGCCAAGGGCGAGCTGCGCCGTATCAACAACCGTATCGAGTGGTTGAAACTCCGCATCGCGAACGCCATCCCGATCCCGGGTGCCTCGGTCGACGGACTCGTCGCGCTCGGCTCGACCGTTGTGGTCGAGTTCGCGGGGAAGCGGCAAACCTTCGAAATCGTCGGTGCGCAGGAAACCAACCCCATGCGCGGCCGCATTTCCTACCTTTCGCCCATCGGCTCTTCGCTCATTGGCCACGCGGCCGGCGACGTGGTCGGCGCGTACAAAATCATTGAGGTCCGCTAATCGCCCGAACGGTTGACAAACTGGGCGATTTTTGGTTTACTGCGCGCTTCGACGTGGCATCACGCCGGTCGAATCGAGGCAACATGGAACGATCCTTCGAAGTGGGAATCGACGGCGGCGGCGTGACGGGATTCGCCGCGCTGCTCGTTCTCGTGCTCTACACCAGCGTCACGCGCATCGTCCTCTTCGAACGGCGCGGCGGCCCGGCGCAGGTCAACTCCAGCCGGGAGAACAATTCCCAGAC
>DAISXX010000049.1:0-7938 GCA_036825695.1 Patescibacteria group bacterium
TAACCCAAAAACCGCGCAATTACGCGAAAAATCGGGAGACCCGAAACGCTTGAGCGTCACGGCGCTCCGTCCGCTCGACGGCCGGAACGGGTTTGCGTTCGCGTTGGTGGACGTCGCGGCGCGGCAGCCGGATGCCGACGGACCGGCCTCCGTCGTGCTGGAACACGTCGAGCGCCTGGCGGACGCGTTCGGCTCGGATGCCCATCCGCAGCACCGATTCGAACAATTTTTGGGCGCGCTCAACGAAACGCTCGCGCAGAAGGTGTCGACGGGCGAATGGAACGTCCCCATCCAGAACTTCAACGCGCTCGTCGGCATCGCGTGCGACGAGCAAATGTTTTTGTCGGGCACCGGCGACCTGACCGCGCTGTTCATGCACCGCACCCGCGATCAGCGCTACCAGGTGTTCAACCTGTTCCGCAGCATTCAGACCGAGCAGTCGCTCCCCACGTGGGAAAAGGCGTTCGCCGTCGTGCTCGACGGCGACCTGCACGCGAGCGACGTGTTCTGCGCCAGTAACCGCGACCTCGTGCGTTACATCGCGGCGGAAGAACTGAACGCCATCCTCGCGACGCTGCCGCCCAAAAGCGCGGTGGCGAAGCTTCGCCAATACTTTCCCGCGTCCGTGGACCTGTCGCTCCTCATCATCCAATCCGCGGAGGCCGCGAACGAGGAGGTGGCCCGCCCGCTCGCGAGCGTGTCGCTCGACCACCTCGCGCGCACGGAGAACGAGACCGAGGCCATGCTCGAGGACCAGAAGCCGCGACCGCTCACGAGCCTGCTGGAACGCATGCAGAAGCTGAATGCCGGCGCGCGTACGTCTACCGTGTGGCGCAGCGTGTGGCGGCTGCTCATCTCATCGACGACCGTCGCGGCGCGCATGGCGCTTCGGTCGTGCCGCTTCGGCGCGAAAACCGTCGTCACGCTCGCGAAGCCCGACACGCGCAAGGCGTTCGTCGCAAGCGCCCGCGAACGTGCCGACGCGGGGGTTCGCGGCCTGTTCCACCGGTTCAACCGGCTCCCGAAGGCTACCAAATCGCTTTCCCTCGCCGCGGTCGGCATCCTCTTCGTCCTCGCCGCCGGCATCACGGTGCTCCGGCACGCGCAGGCGCGTTCCGCCGAGATCGCGACGTACCAGGCGCAGGTGGCGGCGGTCCAAGGCGCCATTGAGAAAGCCTCCGGCGCGGTCATTTACAAGGACGAGGACCAGGCCCGCACGCTGTATGCCGACGCGCTCGCGCTCGCCAAGGCCCTTCCCGCCGATACCGACGACCGCGCCAAGGCCGCGCTCGGGCTCCAGGCCCAAATCGAGAGCGCGTTCAACGACCTGCGCCACCTCGTGAACATCCCGGAACCGACCCTGCTCGGCGACCTTACGGCGTCCAACGCCACGGGAACCGCGCTCGTCTCCTCCGGCGCGGGCGTATACGTGCTCGGCTCGGACAAGAAGCTCTATTTGCTCGACGGCACGAAGCGCGTGCTCGGCGCGGTGGACGCGTCGGTCGGCGAGATCGGCGTTCCCGTGTCGGCAACCGGCGAGGACGCGACGCTCCTCGCGCTCGACGACCGACCGGGCGTGGACCGCATCGACGTCGAGAACAAGACGATCCAACTCACCAACGTCCAGGCGGCCTCGGGCACGCGCTGGACCGACATCGCCCTCTATAACGGCAAGCTGTACGCGCTCGAGCCCACCACCGGGCAGATTATCAAGTACAACCAGGCCTCGGGCGGCGACTACGACGGCGGCACCAAGTGGATCCGCGCGAAGAGCACGGACCTGTCGGATGCCGTCAGCATGGCGATCGACGCGACCGTGTTCGTCCTGAAACAAAACGGACGCATCGTCCGGTTCGTCGGCGGTTCGGAGGTGGGATGGACGCAGGGCGTTGCCGACCCGGCCTTCGCGGGCGCCTCGGACGTTTGGACGTCGGTCGCCAGCAAGTACGTGTACGTCCTCGACCCGGGCACCGAACGGCTGGTCGTGTACGCCAAGGAGGGCGGATCGCTCGTCACGCAGTACCGCTCGGACGCGTTCCAAGGCCTCACCGACTTCCTCGTCGACGAAACGAACAAGACCGTCTACTTCCTCGCGGGATCGAAGCTGTACTCCATCACGGCGAGCCATCTGAAGTAAATCGCGCCCGCACCGTCGTTCCCTTCCCGGGCTCGCTTTCAATGGCCACCCTCGCGCCATGAATGGCGCAGATTTCCTTCACGATGCTCAGGCCGAGCCCCGTGCGCTTGGAGCCAACCTCGTTGACCGAACGTCCGCGGTAGAACGGCTCGAACACGAATGGCAGGTCGGCAGGGTCGATTCCCTCGCCCTCGTCGGAAACGGAGAGCGCGACCGATTCGCCGTCGCCCACAACCGAAACGCTCACCACGCCGCCCGGAACCAAATGCCGGACGGCGTTTTCGATCACGTTCGTAAGCAACTGCTCGAGCGCGCGAGGGCCGCCTCATCTTCCACGAGCAGAAGACTCGAATGGCCAAAGCCGACCTCACGCCATCGGAAAACGAAACACCGCCCACGCGGGCGGCGTTTATTGCCTGTTTAGACGGAAGCGGCCCCGATGTCGACGCGCTTCTTCATGATGCTCTTGTCGATGGTTTCCGAACCGGTCATGTCGTCGCCCACCTCGAACTTCACGAAGATGGTCGGCTCGACGTCGATCACGTAGTCGGCCCAGTCGGTGCCGTAGAGCGAGATCCCGATCGCTTCGGTCGGAATCCAGCGCAGCGTCATCACGCCGTTCACCTCCTCGATCGCATACACCTTCGGATCGCTCTGGATCTTCACCAGAACCACTCCCGGCTTCGGAAGCATGGCGGAGTCGATTTGGAGCGTCGGAAGGGTCGCGTCGGTCACCCAGACCACGTCATCGAAGGACGTCGCCCAGGTAAAGAAGGTCTGCGTGTCCCAGAACGGATGGCGGTGATTGTCGGTGTCCACGTAATAGATGACCGGAGACGAGTAGCCACGAACGAACCAGCCGGATCGAACCGTGGAAATGTCCTCGGTCGCTCCGTCGAACGGGGACGGACCGGTCTCGCCGGAACCTTCCGCGACGTTCCGACCCTCGGAATCCTCAGTGGTTCCTTCGCTCGACGGGGTCAGATCCTCGGTGGACGGCGTTTCGTCGCCGGAGGAGCCGCCCGTCGTCGTGTCACCAGTCGAGGTATCGTCGGAGGAACCGCTCGACCCAGACGAACCGGAAGACGAGTCGTCATCGCCGTTGTCGTCAACCGGCTGCGAGTAGACGACCACCGAGCCGCCGCCCCCGCCGCCGCTCACGCGTCCGCCGGTCGCGGCAAACGCGCCGAGGCTGTCCGCCGGGAACGAACAGAAGCTGTCGGAAACCTCGCACGAGGTCAACTCTTCCCATTCGCCGCCCGGCTGTTTCTGGTACACGGTGAGTTCCTGGCCGTTCAGGGCGCTTGAAACGTGCAGATAGACCCCGAATCCACCGGTCACTTCCAAGGCGTCTTCCGGAAGGCCGATTTCCATCTTCCCGCGAACCGTTCCCGAAAGTCCGGCGGTCGAAACGGAACTGTCCATGAACAGGCTGCCGAAGTCGACGACGCTTCCGCCGGCCCCAGTCCACGTCGAACCGCTGTCAATATCGACCTCGTTATGGGAACCGTCCGTTACCCAAACCTCCTCAGAAAACGTCATGTAACGCGACTCCTCAACGAAGTAATCGACGCTGGCGATCCCGGCCATGACCAGCTGGTCGATCGATTCGGACGGAATGTCGAACGCGCTCTCCTCAGAATTCCACGAGGAGTTCCCCTCCCCGTCATCGATCAGATAGCCGTATCCGAAGCCGTAGCCCCATTCGTCCGGAGAGTCGACCGTGTACGTGGCCACGCGGCTCCCCGGGGTATACTCAAACAGATAGGCCGCTTCATTGAGTACCCCACCGCTCGTGGCGTTATATCCAGGAACCGCGGTTGCGTCCGTTCCGGAAGCGTTCTCGACGCCCACCGTCACATAATCAAAGTCGTTCATGGATGCGTCCATGTGGGTCTCATGGATCTCGACGCTGTCGTCGGACTCCTTGAGCCAAATTTGGAAGGTGGACGAATCGTCGCCGGAGATGTATGCGACATCGCTAAAATCGATCACGAACACGCGATTCGGGGCGCTGCCGAACGTCTCGTAGGAGACGGTGGCCTCCGGATCGTCGGCGTACACGTAGTCAGACCAGCTGCCGGCAATCAGGTTGTTCGGGCTGTACATGTCCGGAATGACCTGCCCTTCGCAGCATCCGTCGTCATCGTCGTTCGAGAAGGTGACGAACCCATTGCTGCTGATGCTGAGAGAGTCGTAATAATTTCCATAGAACTGGAAATAAAACGGAATCTCATACGGACCGAGCACCGTGTCATCGCCGAAATCCTCCGGATCGATCTGCGTCGCATCCCCGTCCATCACGTACGGATCATACGTCGTCGAGCTGACCGTATACGTTCCGGTAAACCCGTACCGGTATCCGTAATCGTCTCCGCCGTCCCAGCCGTAGCCGGTTCCGTAACCGTTTCCGTAGCCGGTTCCGAATTCGCCGACCGCGCCGGTCTGGCGCGCGAACTGCGCGAACACCGACGAGCCGAACACGAGCGCGAACGCGACCGCGAGCAGTCCGGCGTAACCGAAGCGCGAACCTGCGCGCCTGAGGGATGAACCGTATCGCGACATAACGATAGACAACACGTGAATAGAATTTTACGAATTATATCATGTTTAGGTTTTGTCCACTGGGTACCCTGTGAACACATGGCTACGGGACCGGCTCGTAGACGCGCAACGTCTCGGTTTCCGAAACGAGCTTCCATTCCGGCCGCGCGTCGATCCACGCGTACTCGTTCCAATCGGCATCCTTCGCGAGGATGATCCGACGCACGTCGTACGGTTCGATGCCGGCCGCGTCGTTCCCTCCCGATCGCAACCATGCCTCGACGGCGGCGCCCTTCGTGCTCCCGCTGTTATCGTAGATCCCGTTCCATTCCATGTTCGTCCCCTGGATCACGCGGCAGGGAAAAAATTCCTCCGCCGGGTTCGCCACCACCCGGCCGATCCACGAAAACCCCATGTACATGTGCCACGGAAGAAACAGCGTGCTTCCCGCGCAACCGGAGGACTCAAGCGACGCGGAGAGGGTCTGCCAGTCATCGGGATATTCCACGGGCTTCACCGAGCCGTTCAGGCCCAAGAGCAGCAGCGGCGCGAACAGCACGATCACGGCCCCGGACGCGACGAGCGTCACGCGACGATTGTCGCGCACGCGCTTCGTTTGGAATAACCGCGCCATCCCCCACGCGAGAAGCGTGCCGTACGCGATCACTTCGGCCGCGGCCCACTTCTGCGTCTCGCGCATGCCGTTGTATCCCGGAACGTGCGCGAACATCCAAAGCGAAACGTCACGCGCGACCGGAAGGCGGACGCCGACCGCGAGGAACGCGGCGGCGAGCGCGGCGACGACGAGCGCGGCGGCAAGCGGGCGACGTTTCGGATCGCGCCACGCGGACCAAAGCCCGAGGGCCATCACGGGTACCAACACAAGGAAACTTCGACCCCAATTCTCGCGGAACGCGGTGAGATCGGCGTACCGTCCCTGGTCCTTGCCCCAGAACCCAGAAAGCATCAGCACGTTCGCGAGCGCGTCGGCCCCGCTCGTTCCGGACGTTTGAAACGCGGAGTAATTCCCCGACGCGGCGATCGGGATCATCGTGCCGCCGCTTTTCCCGACACGGAAGACCCAGTTCGCATTCAACGACAGGATGACGCACGGAACGATCGCGAGCGCGAGAAAAAACCGGCGCGTCCAAAACGCCTTGTTCGCGAACGCCGCGACGAGCCACGCCGCGCCGATCAATCCGCCGATGAACGCGAAATGGGGCGACATCTGCACCGCGAGGCCGAACCAAATTCCCGCGCGCAGGAATCGTTTCCATGCGTCCGGCCGCTCGATACGAACGAGCTCGCCGAGCGCGAGCGTCGCGAACGCGAGGCCGAGTACGACGGTCACCTGGCCGTACCCCACGCGATCGTAGACGAACGGGTTGAAGACGAAAAACAACGAGACGACGCGCGCGAGCCAGCGGTCGTCGACGAACGCGCGGGCGAGCCGTTCGCCCGCGGCGAGCAGCGTCGCGACGAGCGACGCGAGAAGGAGTTTTTGGACGAGCGACGCGGGCAGCGCGAGCGCCAGGAACCGGAGCAGTGCGACGAGCGGCGCGCCGTTTTGCGCCCACCGAATCGGCGTGTGCGGGCCGAAGACGAAATCGGTGAAGAACAGGTACCCCGGCGCGAGGAACCACGGGAGCGTGATCGCCGCGACGACCGCGAGATACCACGCGGCGGAGGCGAGGTGCGACTTAGTGGCGCGCATAGGACGAAATGATTTTTCGCTTCGCGAAGGGATACAGCAGGAAGGCCAGGCACGCGGCGAGCGAGGCGCCGGAAATCGCGCACCCGAGGAGGAGGAACGCCTGCGGGCGATACGCGAGCGTGAACGTTCCCCACTCGCCTGGCGCGAGGCGGTACGCGTTCATGCCGGCCGCATTTTGCGCGTGCCGGTCGTTCGTCACGTCGTTTCGATCGAGCAGCACGTCGAGCCAGCCGACATTTCCCTCGAACAGGCGCCAGTCCGGATGGAACTGATCCGCGAACTGCAGCTGCCATTCCGCGTCGTGGTCCGGGATCTCGACGACGTACCGGTCCGGGCCGCTCTCCCGCACGTCGGTCTCCGAGAACTCGATCGCGCGCGCAAGCGACTCGTCCTCGTTCGTGAGATACAGACGCGGCCGCGCGTTCGTGACCGCGAACGTCACGACGCCCTTGTTTTCCTTCTTGACTCGCGTGACGTTCTCGAATCCGAACACCGCGGACGGAACGTCGACACCCCGGGCCACCAGCACCGTCTTCACGCCGCCGAGCGCGAGCATCCGGGAAACGCCCTTCTCCGAAATCGGGTCATCCCCCCTCCCTCCCACGAAGCGCAGCTGGGCGCCGATTTCCTGCACGGAGACTTTCGGATGCGTGCTTCCGTACGCGACCCAGGGCGACACGACCGGAATGCCAAGAACGCGCGAGAATTCCGAGTCGAGCGCGAGATCGGCCGAAACGTTGCGATACGCGTCCGGCGCTTCCGCCGGGACGAACATCGTCCCCATGTCGCCCGCGGCGAGCGGCACGGCGTTCCGGACGAAGAACGCGCCGACGAGCAGGACGGCGGCCGGACGCGCCCACGCGGGAACGCGTTTCGGAAGGCGGACGGACAGCAGCCCCTCGCAGCAGGCCGCGATGAGCGCCGCGTACGCCATCGCGATCGGCACGTAGAACTTCGTCGCCTCGCGGAACGCGGAAAAACCCGGCGCATGGTCGTACAGCCACGCGTACGCCTCGCCGAACGGCGGATCGGTCTGCTTCGCGAGAAACATCCCCGCGATCGCGACCGTCGCGAAAAACAGCGCGGTGCGATTCTTACGCGCGAACGCGGCGCCGGCCACGGCGAGCGCGGGTACGATCCACGCGAACAGCGGAACGGACGGCTCGATGAACCACTTGGGGGCGCCGCCGTTCCAAAACGGATGGGTGAGCGTCACGGCCGAGGCGAAATTCCAAAACTCGTCGCCGAACAACGGACGTCCGAGCAGCCCGTTCGACGCGAGCGTGCCGGTCATGACGGTCGGCAGGACCCAAAAAACGTTCAGCGCGGCGAACGCGGCGAACGTCACGACGATGCGCCGCTCGCGGCGCACGAGCGCGGCGAGCGCGAGCATGCCGCACGCGAGATACGCGACGCGGAAATCGAGAGCGCCGGCGGCGGCGAGCCACAGTCCCGCAATCACGAACGACCGATACGCGCGCTGCGGCAATGGGGCCCCTGCTCCGGGCCACCCCGCCGTACTCACTCGGTCCGGACTGGCGCC
>DAISXX010000050.1:0-7896 GCA_036825695.1 Patescibacteria group bacterium
ACGCGGCCGCGCAGGAGGTGTTGAACGGCCGCGCGGGCGCCGCCATCACGGCAGGCGTTTCCACCCCGGTGGTGAACGGTTCCGCCGACCTAACGCTCACCTGTTCGTGCGAGCTTGATTCCGCGTGTGGCGACGACACGGCGTATGGATGCGGAACCGGCAGCTGCTGCTTCGCGCGTCCGGATGAGGAGAGCCGCTACCCGAACGACGCTGCCTCGGACGTCTGTCTGAACACCTTGGTGTACGTGGACTTCACGGACGGCATGGACCAGGACGCGCTCGCGCCGTCCGGGGAATTCCCCAACATGTATCTGGAGCTCACCGCGCTTGACGGGGGCGCCACTGGCGTGAACGAGACGAACTGCCCGTACGCGTGGACGCAGGTCGCGACGAACGGAATCGGTTCGTCCTCGCTGATCGCCCGCGCGTGGAACTGGATCGTCTCCTCGGTACGCGCGCTGTTCTGGCAGGACGCGAACGCCGCGTCGTACGCGTGCCTGGTTCCTGTTGACTATTCGCTTTCCACCAATTCGATCGGCGGATCCCGCGTGACGATGTCGTTCGCGGATGCCCTTGAGGCGGACGCCACGTACCAGTTCGTCGTCGTGAAGGATGCCGACGAGACGGACGCGTCGCCGGACGGCGTGCTTTCGGCCAACGGCGTCAGCGTGCGCCTGACCGACTCGACCAACGGCGAGACAACCACCTTCGAGACCGGAAGCGAAATCTGCACGCTCGACGTCGTCCGCGTGGAGGACATCGGCATCACGCCATTCGACGAGCTGATTGATCCGAGCGAGGGATATTTCACGTCCGACGGAGAAACGCACGAGCTCGACGCCACGGCCTACACCGTGAGCGGCGGTTCGCTTGAGCCGATTTCGGAAACGACCTCGTACGGATGGGACTGGACGTGGGGAACGTCGATTTCGGACGCGGATGCCGCGTCGAACGTCGTTTCGGTCACGACGTCCGATGCCGCGAGCGTCGTCGCGACGGCCGCCGGGCTCACGGGGCGCGAGTCGGCCGAGGCCCAGGCGAACTTCAGCGCGACCAACACCTTCGGGGACAACGGCGTCTGCGCGGGCGGCACCAGTATCGGCGACGTCTGTGCCGGCGACGCGGACTGCCCGAGCAGCACGTGCGCGGAGGGCGGCGTGAGCGGATCCGTCGCGCTTCTCGCGAACGTCTGCGACAACCCGCCGACCGTCGGATTCCCGTACAACGACGCCAGTACGAACTTCTCGTTCTTCTATTGCCGTGACGCGGGAGTCGCGGGCGACACGTCCGACGACCTTCCCGAGCTCGGCCGGGCCGTCGACGTCACGTCCTATACGACCGACATCATCCAGGAACTGATCTGGTCCGTTTCGGGGACATCCGACGCCATCGGCGTGCGCGTGCTGAAGAATAGCTCGTACCTTTCGGCGCCTGCCTGGTATGACGCGCAGGGATTCACCGGATCGCCGACGTCCATTTCCGTCGACGGCTACGAGGCCGTCCGTGACGGCAATACGGTGTATGTGATCGCGGCAAACTACTCGTCCTCGGCCGTCCGCGTGTATCCGAACGTCTACGTCATCTCCTACACGGAGGATGCGGAGTCAGGTTCGCAGAACATCTTCGACCAAATTCTCGCGAACTTCTCGCTCAACTCCAACGCGACGTACATCACCGACGTCAACCTGTGCCTGAACGCCGACGGGACGTATCCGACGTCCCCGTACGAGTGTGCGTCGGCGAATGGCGTTTCGAACGGCACCAGCTGTTCCGGCGCGACGGACACGACCACGTGCGGAGCCGGATTGACCTGCCAGAGCGCGGGGTTCGTGGCTTGCGAATGGGACGGCGACTGCGTGGACGTCGGCACGGACGCGTCGTGCGATGCCAGAAAGGGAAAACTGACGCGCGACATGCGCCGTCTCACGGACATCACGGATGAATTGGCCCTGGTCGGGGACTACGCCGACCTGAACGGTTCCTGCTCCGTGACCGCGGACCAGGCGTGTACGGACGACAGCCAATGCCCGGGCACGGAAACGTGCCAGCCGGGAACGCCGAAGCTGTCGAGCGGGACGTTCGTTTCCCCGTATTCGGTCAGCGCCTGGCCGTCTTGGTCGGCCACGCTCGGCAACGCGCTCGGCGCGGCCTTACCGGAGGATCCGATCAACGCGTTCTTCCAGTGCGACAACGCCTGCGACGCGGCATCCTTGACGTGTCGGCTCACGGGCGACGCCTGCGCGAGCGACGCCGACTGTGCGTCCTACGAGTCCGACACCTGCTGGGACGCGACGGACGCGACGTTTACCTGTCCGTCCGGATCGCACGTCTACGGGTACAAGAGTTCGGGCGGGATCGCCTATACGCTGTACGCGCAGCTTGAATTCGGCAACGCGCGCTGGGGGTACGCCATCGAACCGACCGGGAATTTCGACACGCTGAAGATCTCGCAACCGTACACGGCGTCGGGTTCCATGCCGAACGGCTTCGTGAAGGCAACCGCCGATCCGCTGTGCCTCGGCTCCCTCATTGGCAGCACGGCCATCTGCGGCGACGGCATCGTCGGCGCGGGCGAGACGTGCGAGATCGGCGACACGTCCTCGGAGGATTGCGACGACGACGGGGATGGCGTCTCGGACGGGACGGGAACCATCACGGTCACGTGCGAGAGCAGCTGCAACGCGTTTCAAACCGCCTATGAGGCCAAGACCGCCGGCGCCTCGTGCGTCTCCTACGACTGCGGCAACGGCGTCGTGGAGGCTGACAACGCCGAGACGTGCGACGACGGGTCCCTGAACGGCACCTATGGCCACTGCGGAACCGATTGCACCACGGATACCGCGTACAGCTGCGGCGACGGCTATCTGGCCGGCGGCGAGCAGTGCGACTGTGGCGAGACGTCGAACTTTTCCGACGTCATGGCCGATGCGAGCAGTTGGGCTTCGCTGAACAGCTGCGCGAACTCGAACGGCCAGTGGAAGCGGAACCCGTCGGGAACCTGCTCGTGGGATTGCCAATACCCGGGTCCGAGCTGCGGCGACGGGGAATTGAACGGTTCCGAGGTGTGCGACGGCGACTATGGCACCTGGTCGGGCGCGCTGTGTTACGGAGGAGACGACGACGGCGAGACATGCTCGGTCGACTCCGATTGCGACAGCGGCCAGTGCGGATCGGACGGCACGAGCCCGGACACGTACGACGCGTGCGGATCGAGCGCGGTGTGCGACACCGATGGCAACGGCGACGGCGCCGACGACATCGACGCGAACGCCGCCTGTGTCTCAGATTCCGATTGTGACGCGATCACGGCCTCGGATGGCCTTGGGACGTGTTCTTCCTTCACCTACGATCTCGAGCGCACCCGCACCTGCCAGGCCGCGTGCGACTGGGACACCTCCACCCCGGGAGGTTGGACCGCCTGCATGGGCGGCAGCCAGGTGTGCGGCAACGGCTCGGTGGAAGGCACGGAGGAGTGCGACGACGGCAATACGGACGACACCGACGCGTGTACCGCGAGCTGTGTGCTCAACGTGTGCGGCGACGGCTCGGTGTACTCCGGCGTCGAGTCGTGCGACAGCGGCGATCGCAACGGCGAGACGTGTGAGGCGCCGTACGAAAGCACCTGCAACTACTGCACCTCCGCCTGCCAGTACAAGACCACCTCGGGCTCGTACTGCGGCGACGGCACCATCAACGGCACGGAGTTCTGCGACGGCGCGGCCGTTCCGGGCTACTGCATCGATACGTCCACGGGAAGCGTCGATCGCGCCGGAACGTGCGACACGGCGTATGCGGGAACGAGCACGGGGTGCGATACGGGATACACCTGCCACTTCATGGGAGTGTGCAATGGAGGTACCGCCAACGGGGAGGATTGTCTGACCGAGTATTACGGGTCGGATCCGGACATCAATGCGGACTGCGTTCTTGGCGGCGGGACCTGCTTGGCTCCGACGTGCGCCGACGACTGCTCGAGCATGTGCCCGTTTGCCTACGAGACGGCGTCCGTCCAGGCGGAAACCGAGGAGTCGGGGTCCTCGCCGCAGGATTCCGTCGACCTGTACAGCTACAATTCCGGATATTCTCCCGATAACGCCGTCTTCCTGATTCCGGCCTGTTCCGTGGCCAAGTCCCTGACGGCGGACGTCGACACGTCGAACGTGACCGCCCCGAACGTGGACATCGTCTTCGTGACGGACTTCACGCTCACGATGGGATATTTCGTGGACGGAGAGGGCGGTTGCGACGGATCGGACACGGATACGTACGCGGACGTTGACGCCAGCGGAAACCGCGTCACGGACTGCTCCGATGACGCCGAGTGCGGAACGGGGACGTGCACCGAGTACGCCCCGGCACCGTATCGGCGCATCGACTACGTCTCGGCGGCCACCGTCGACGCGATGTCCTCGCTGTTCGCCTCCCTCGAGGAACGGGGAAGCATGGTTCAGGGCGCGGCCGTCAGCTTCTACAACGGCGTCGATCCGGATGCCGGTTACGTGGTGGACCAGGGGCTGACCTCAAGTGAATCCTCCCTCGAGACCGCGTTCTCGGATTACGCGACGGATACTCTCCAATGGTGGACCCCGCACTACAAGGGTCTCGCCGGAGGCCTCGAGCAGCTGTCGGGTTCCACGGCCGAAGAAAAAATCGTCGTGATGCTCTCGGACGGGCTTCCGAACTATGACAAGGACGGCGTCGAGTGCGCGTCCACGTCAGACTGTATCGAGGAAATCGCCACGGACCTGATTCCGGGTCTTGCGGACGACACGAAGGTGTTCACCGCGGCGATCACGTCGAGCGGATCCGCGAAGGGCTACATGGCGCATATCTCAAGCGACGACTGCGGCACGAGCTACAGCTCGCTCTCCGATTGCGACCCGGACACGAACAACGTCGAGTATGCCTACCAGGCCGAGGACGCGGACGGCATCGCCGCCATGTACGAGGACATCGTCGCGAGCATCCTCGACGTGACGGTCGGCGTCACGTCGGACTTTACGGGGACGTCCCACACGGACACGGGAACGGTCGGGGACGGCCACGGCCAGACGCTCCCGTTCCCGGCGAACTTCGAATGCGACGGGACGGAAATGGCCATTCCGTTCACCATGTCGTTCAACGGAAACGGATACGCGACGCTTAGCAACATGGAGGTAACCTACTGCCCGGCCCTGTAGCCTATGGACGCATTCAACCCCCAACTCGAAACGAGCCGGCCGCCCTGGAAGATCGTCGCGATCATTTCCGGGGCGGTCGTCCTGGCCGTTGCGCTGATCGTCGGTGCCGTGCTGTTCGCCCGTTCACGGCAGGGGGTGAACGTGGACGCGCAAAACCTGGCGCGCATCGAGAGCCGGCTCGATCAGGAACTCAAGGGGTGCGCGCAGGAAACCGACCCGGAGGCGTGTCGGCAACGCAAGGTGCTCCTCGCGGCGAAGTCGACGGGGGCCGAGGCCGTGTGCGCGAACCTGTCCGACGAGAATCGCGACGATTGCGTTTGGATCGTCGCCCGCGACCGTCAGGATCCGACCGCGTGCGCGGCCATGGCCGATCCCGTCGCGGCGAAGAGCTGCGCGGACCTCATGTACGCCCAGATCGCGCTTGCCACGAACGACGACGCGATTTGCGCGAAGATCGAGGATGAAACGCGACGAACGGGCTGCGAGACGACCCTCGCGGGACCCGTGACGGTGTCCACCTGCGCCGCGCGGGGGAAGGACGCGACGTATTGCGCCGAGCTCGCGGTCGTGGACGCCGCCATCGCGAAGAGCGATCTCGCGGCGTGCGACGCCATTTCGACCGACCAGCTGAAGGCGCTGTGCGTCGACGCGATCGGCATTCCCGACGCGGACGGCGACGGGCTCGACGCCGAGCAGGAAGCCTCTCTCGGCACGAGCGATCTCTCCCAGGACTCGGACGGCGACGGGTTGTCCGACGGGCAGGAAGTTTCCACCTACCGTTCCGACCCCGCGAAGGCCGACACGGACGGCGACGGATTCTCGGACGGCGACGAGGTGAAGAACGGATATAATCCCAGTGGAGCCGGACGGCTAACCGAGTAGACCTATGTTCGAGAATGCAAAGCCGCCAGAGGACATCTTCGCCGGGACGGAAACGGGGACGACGCCGCCACCGCCGCCGACCGACGTCGCGTCCGTCCCGGCTTCCGCGCAGACGATGCCGGAGACGGAATCTTCGCCCCGTCGCGGGTTCCCGTGGAAGCCGATCGCGATCGTGATCGGAGCGATCGTCGTCATCGGCGGCGCCGCGGGCATTTCCTACGCGCTGCTCGCCTCGCGCGCGCCGGCCGCTCCGGTTGAGCCGACGACCGCGGCTACCACCACGCCGACGACCACGAACCCGGCCGCGACGACGAAGACTCCGACGCCGGTACCCTCGACGACCGTGGCGCCAACCCCGGTTCCGGAACCCGTCATGACATCTCCGGACACGGACAAGGACGGCCTGACGGACCGTGAGGAGACGAGCCTTGGGACGGATCCGCGGAAGCCGGACACCGACGCGGACGGCCTGTTCGACAAGGAAGAGGCAAGTACCTATAAAACCGATCCGCTCAATCCGGACACGGACGGAGACACTTATCTCGACGGCGCGGAAGTGAAGGGCGGATATAATCCCAGTGGTCCGGGAAAATTATTCTCGGTTCCTGGCGCGTAAGTTTCCACGTTCCGACACCTGCGTTCCGCGTTCGGAGCGCGTTGGCTGACCCTTGAACGTTCAATTCCTATGGCTGACCTGCCGAATCCGCTTCAACAGATCCAAAAGCCGGAATCGGCTGCCCCGCAGGCCGCGGAGCCAGCCTACTTCGTCATGCCCGCGGAATACCGGCATGGCGCCTTGGGGAAGAAAATGGTTCAACCGAAGGTGGAGCCGCCGAAGGTTCTGACGGTCACGCCGCCGCCTCCGCCGCCCAAACCGGTCGTTCCGTCGGCCGGCGTTCCGCAGAAAAAACGGATGGCCGGCCATACGAAGGCCATTCTGATCGCGGGCGCGATTTTGCTTCTCGCCCTCGCGATCGGTGGATTCCTCGTGCTGAACTCGATCAAGACCCCGACCGTGTCTACTCCCGAGAAGCCGACTCCGACCACGCGGCCGGCGCCGGTTACGGAAACGACGAAGCCGGTCGAAACCACCAAGCCGCCGGCCGTCACAGAGACGCCGCCGGCCGTCAATCCGTTCCCGTCGGCGAATACGCCGGGCACGGACTCCGATTCCGACGGATTGACCGACTTGGAGGAAAAACTGATCTACGGAACGAATGCGAAGTTGCCGGATACGGACTCCGACGGATTCCTCGATGGCAACGAGGTGTATCACCGGTATAATCCGGGCGGCACGGCGCCGGGAACGCTGCTTGAGTCGGGATTGGTCAAACTGTACACCGGCCCGGCAGGCGATGCTCCGTGGTATCACGTGCTTTACCCAGCCGTTTGGACCGTACCCGCGACTGGTACGGATTGGGGAATTCCCACCGCCTTCGCGGCGACCACGGGAGAGAAACTGACCGTCACCGTGCTGGAACGCGGCCAAGGCGTCACGTTCGCGGGTTGGCTGCAGTCCGTTGACCCGAAGACCACGTTTTCTTCCTCGACGACGAAGAACGGATACGAGGCTCGCACGAGCGACGACCAGCTCACCGTATACGTGGACGGGTCCGCCGTCTCGGCCATCGGGGCGGGGTACGCGATCAAGTTCCAATACGACGCCGGTTCGAAGAACACGATCGACTACCTCCAGACGTTTAAGATGATGGTCAACTCATTGGAATGGCTGTGATCCGTGCGGAACTGAACCAGTCGATCCTTCGCGGCGGCCAGCGGATGCCCCGACGCGTGGTTGAGCGCGCGCTTTCGGCGTGCGCCGACGCGTTGAAGC
>DAISXX010000051.1:0-7668 GCA_036825695.1 Patescibacteria group bacterium
TTGCAGCACCGACGCGTCGACCTTCACCTTGGCCGTCGCGATGTCCTGGAAGTCGGAGGAGAAGTTGGCCGGCTTGTACGTGTAGAGCGCCTGGATCGTCTGCTCGGACGGTATCTCCGAGCGGAACACGCCGCCGACCGTGATGGCCCCGTCCGACGCGCGCGAGAGCGATCCGATGGTCCAGCCGTTCGCTTCCGGGTCGGTGGGCGGCGGGTTGAGCGAGGTGATGGAAAACTCGGGCGGCACCGTGAGCTTCATGCCGAGCGCCGCGATGGGCGCGGTTCCGGCGTTTTCGTAACGGAACGTGTAAAAGGTCTCTTCTCCCGACCGGACCGTTTCGGGGGTTTCGACCGAGGTATTGAGCGGACGTCCCTGGAGGATGCCGCTCTGGCTCCAGACGAGGAAGCCTCCCCAGGCCGCCGCGGACAAAACGAACAGGACGACGATGCTGCGGACGAGGATGCGCGTGATCCTGGATCCGCCGCGCCGCTCGAGTTTGGTGAGGTCCGGCATCTCGCCTTCCTTGTCGGCGTAGATGGCGCGGAGCTCCGCCTTGATTTCGTCGTCCGTCTTTCGTTTCATATCGCTAGTTTTTTTCGAACAGGGCGCCGACGAACGCGTCCGTGGCCGAGCCGAAGGTGGTTCCCGCGAGGTCGTGCGACGACCAGACCACGTTGCGGTTCGCCGGCACGCCTACCGTCACGTGCGTGGATCGGTCGAGCACGCCGGACTGCTTTTGCACGGCGAGCGAGTACGATTCCGTGGTCGGGATGCCGAGCGTCTTTTTGGCGAAGGCCATGAGTTCGCTGTCCGGCTTCGCCGCGACGGTGAAGGGGAGCCGGTAGCGGAAGGTAAACGTGGACGTCTGGCCCGGCTTCGTCTGCACCCAGTTTCCGAACACGGTCTTACCGGACTCGTTGTAGGTGGCGGTTCCCGTGACCGCGTCCGTTTGGAGCGTGTCGAACGAGTAGAGCAGGTCGTCGTCCACCTTCCAGTCGGATGGCGCGATGTCGAACAGGGCCGGGTCCGGGATGGTAAATCCCGAAGAGTCGATGAGCGTTGCGCCCTGCGGGACGTAGAGTCGGACGTAATCGACGTTGTTGACGCCCGTGAACGCGTCGCCCGCGATGCCGTGGTGCGTGCGCGTGACCGTCACGGTGTCCGTGACCGAGCCGTCCTCCGCGATGCTCGCGGAAACGTCCATGGTCTCGCTGATCACGCCGTCCGTCTTGCCGCCGCCGAGGTTCGTGTTGACGAGCATCGCGTAGTCGCCGTCCGCGGCCTTGAGTTCGCCGCCCCAGCCGAGCTCGCGCACCTCGCGCTCGAGGTCGCCGTCCGCGAAGTACACCTGGATGTCGCGCGTGCCGAGCCCCTCGTTCACGCGGTCGAGCGCGGCGAAGAAGTTCTCCGGCGTGCCGTGCATCACGCGGTCGAGTACGATGGGCGCGAGGTCGCCGATGAACGCCTTCGGCTTGTTTTCCTCCCGGTCGTATTCGTTCTCGACGATCTTCTGCGTCTCCGCGAGGAAGTTGTCGGAGGTGATGGTGCGGCCGTAGTCCGGCATGTCTACCGGGCCGAGAAGCCCGATGAAGTCGGCGACGAACGTGGCGTTCACGCTGATCACGCCGTCGACGCTTCCGCCTTCCGCGTCCGCGTAGAATCCCATGATCTTGCGTGCCGAGGTGGGGAAGTCGGGGAACCAGTTGGCGTCTTGGAATTCCCAGCGCGCGGAGAGCAGCTGGAGCGGTTCCGGCGCCGCGACGTTGGTTTTGAGCGATCCTTGCAAATCGTAGGTGCCGCCGCCCGGGACGTCCATCTTCACGATCTCGCCGTCCTTCACGTCGATCTCGGCATACGAACCCATGAACCCTCCCGTGGCACGCAGCTCCGTGTTGTTTTGGAACACCACCACGTAGTGCTTGGTGCCGCCCGCGCCGAGGAGCGTCTGGAGCATGTCGGAAAACTGGAGGAACTGGTCGACCGTGGCGACGAGCTTCGGAAGGCGTTCGGCGAGATCCTCGAATGTGCCGCGTTGGGCGGCTGGAACCGCGCTCGGCTCGACCTCGGCGATGAGCTCGCTCGCGTGTGTGAGGTCCGGGAGCGCGGAGGAAATATACGTGGCGAGCAGCTTGAGGCGCGAGGTCGGAGTGGGGGAGAGTTCGTCTTGGGCCGCGAGCACGCCCTGCGAGATGCGCTCGCCGGCCGAGGACAGCGACTTGCCGGCCTCGAGGAGCGCGGTGCCGTTGCGGTACGAGGAGCCGGTGGCCGGCATCACGGCGAGGAGCGCTCCCGTGAGCGTGCCGAGGTCGTTGACCGTCGACTGCGCCTTCGAGAACGCCTCGTCGGCCTTGCCGAATGAGACCGACGCGGCTGACGCGTCGCGCACGAGCGCGGCCGAGGCGCCGGCCTTCAGGTTGTCGATCGCCGACGCGGAGGCGGTCTCAAGCCCCGTCTTCGCGCGGGTCAGTCCCATGGCGAAACTCACGGCGTGGAGCGGCAGCACGAACACGATGGCCACGAGCACGAATGCGCCGATGGCGCGGTGCCAGCCGACGGGGAGGAAGCGGAGTGAAAAAGTCGTTGAGTCGTTGAGTGGTTGAGTGACGGAAGGCTGTTCTGTTTTTGCGAACGACGGGAGCTCGAGGATGACCTCGTCGTCCTCCTCGACGCCCTCGACGGTGTCTTCCTCCGGCATCTCGAAGAACGCCGCGTAGTTCGCCGGAGCCTGCGGCGGAACGAACGGCTTTACGGAGAAGTGCGACCGGATCGTCTCCGGATGGTCGAAAAATGCCAACGCGTTTCGTTCAACCTTCGTCTCTTCAGCCGTTTCGGCCGCTTCAGGCCGTTCCACGTCCTCCAGTACTTGTCCCGCGATATCCGTCGGGAACAGCACCAAATCATGTTCCGGGTTCATGGCCGCCGCCTGTTCGAGCGACACGAGCACGTGTTCCGGCACGAGGAGGTTCGGGGCAGAGACCGCGTGGTCGTCGACGAGCTCGTGCGGCCGCGGGAGATGGGCGTTCAGGTGGATGATGTACGGTGAGCGCGCATGTGCCTCGGCGACGCGCACCGACGGCTTGGTGGCGTGGTTCTTTTTCAAAATGACGCCGTGGAACCGCAAATCCGTCGGCACCGAGTGGTCGAACAGGTGCGTCATGGTGCGCGCCACGCGGCGCCGGCGCAGCGTATCCTGCAGCCGTTTCTTATTGAGTTGTGCGGTGAGCGATTTGCTCATAGACGTTCCTGGTCGCGCCCGCCATGGCGCTCCACGAATAGCGTTTGATTTGTTCATGGCCGCGCGCGACCAACTGGGTTCGGAGCGATTCGTCCGTGAGCGCCTTCTCCATGACCTCGACCATTTCCTCGATGTCGTCCGGGGAAAAGTACGTGGCCGCGTCGCCGAGGATCTCGGTCAGCGCCGGGATGCGCGCCGCCGCGACGGGGACTCCCGCGGACATCGCCTCGAGCGGCGGGAGGCCGAACCCTTCGGCTTTCGAAGGGAACAGGTAGAGCGCCGCGCCGCGGTAGAGTTCCGCGAGTTCGGCGTCCGTCGGGTTCATCACGAACCGGACGTTCTCGCGCGGCACCTCGATCTCGTCGAGTTCCTTCTGCAGTCGCTTGTAGAAAATATCGTTGCGACCGGCGAGAACGAGGTGGACGTCGGGATGCAACCGGACGAAGAACGAGTAGGCGTGGAGCAGGGACTCGAGATTCTTGTGCGGATAGGCGTTGCCGACGTAGAGGAGGTATTGAGTCGTTAAGTCGTTGAGTGATTGAGTCGTTGAGTCGGGGAGGGACGTGACGCCTTCGTAGACGACGGAGATCTTCGACGGGGAGACGGTCGGGAAGAATTTCAGGATCGAATTCTTTACGTGTTCCGACACCGCGATGATGTGCTTCGAGCGACGGACCGCGTTCCAAAGGACGATGCGGTAGCCGAGGCGCTTGAGGGCGAAGAAGAGCGGGCTGCGCGTGGTGGCTTTGGCCGAGGCCGGCTGTTCGAGGAGGATCAGGTCGTGGATCGTGACGACGAACGGGGTTCGGATCAGGACCGGGACGTTCCAATGTGGAAAATGGATGAGGTCGAGCGTCTCGCGCCCGATGAGAAACGGCATGAGCAGCTGCTCCTTCAGCGTGTACCAGTGCGCGTTCGCGACGCGTTTTTCGACGTTCGCGTTCGTGACGACGCAGGTCTCAAAATTCTCCGGCTTGAGAAATAAAACGTAGCGGTTCTCGCGGTCTTGCGTCTGCAACTCGGTGACGAGCTGTTCCACGTACCTTCCGAGACCGCCACCACCCACAGCCGGGCCATACAGACGTGCGTCGATACCGATGCGCATGGCTCTATTTTAGCAGAAAAACGCATTGGTGTCCCCACGTTATCCACATTCATGGCCTGGTGGGCGGCGCGGGTCTGGCCGGATTGACACGAAGTCGGTTTTCTGGTATAAATGCCCGTCCGCGAATCGCGCGGAACCGCGTCCGGCACGCAGGCAATTCCGCCTGAAAGGTTATGCGTCTCGTTCGAGCATCCCGCTCCGGCAAGACGTGACGGCCCCCCGTGTTCGACACCGGTCCGACGCACGTCGGACCAAGGAAGACAGAATGGAAAAGACCTCGGGCCAAGGTGCCCTTCAGCGTCTCATGCAGTGGTGCGTCGCCCATCTGTTCGGTGACACCCCGCCCGCGGAGCGCACCGATCGCGCCCACCGCACCCTCATCGGGCAGCTCACGGCGGGTATGACTCGGCCGCGACCGCGATCTCGCCCACCGGCGTCATCGCGATCGCCGGTACGCGCAGGACCACGGACGGGTACCGCGGCGAGCTCATCGTCCGCTCGCCGAACGGCGCGCGTTCCGCCGCCACGCACGCGTGGCGCTGGGCGCGTCCTCCCAACGTCCGCGTGTTCTTCGTCGAGCATTCGACGCAGCCGGTCGTGATCGTGGACCAGAGGCTCTTCTGGGGCGACTGGGACATGATGCTTCCTCGGGACCTGTTCGCGTTCGACGGGCCGTCTTGCACGCTCGACTCGAAAAAGGCGAACTTGAACGTCTGGGCGCTCAAGAACGGCCGTCGGTTCGTCGCCTTCACCTTGGGCGGCATTCTGGTAGTTCGAACGCGGGACGATCAGGGCGGTGAGGACGAGAAGGATCACGAGACCGGCCCGGTCCGTTGGGCGGGTCTGGTCGACGACGAGCTCGTCTCCGTCGCGATCGAGAATGAGGCTGACAATCGGCACGAGGTCGTTCGGTGGAAGGGGATGGAGTTCGCGCTCGCCGTCGGCGAGACCGTCGTCCAGTCCACGTTCCGCGCTACCAAGGACGGCCACCTGCAGTTCGTCACCAATGGCAAGGACGGTGCCAGCTACTTGGTTGACTGGAACCTCGAAGAAGAGGCGTGGGAAAACGCGCTCCAGAAGTTCGACATCGTTCTCCTCGAGGAGGACAGCCTCTCCGTCCTCCGGCCTACCGCGGACAATCGTTGGGAACGTTGGTCGGTCCAAGACCAGTTGCTTTGGGACATGGATGGCCGCATGGGCATTTTGCCCGAACTGCCCCCCGGGCCTCATGGTCCGTGGCCTGTCCACGCGCTCTCGCCGACGTGCGTGGCGATCGTCGCGGAAATCTGGACCCCGCGTGACAGTATGATCCGGCACGTCATTCTGTGCCGGATGGGACAGGACGCCGTCCGTACGAGCGTCGGATACGACCAGACGAGGATCCGTCGGTTGGGCGACGGGATCGTCTCCGGCGTCTGGACCCCGGGAAACGTGTTCGTCTGGCAGGGGGAGGACGCAACGCGCGAGTTCCCCTGCTACGGGCCGCCTGAGGACCTTGCGGCCGTCGACCTCGATGGCACCAAGGCCCTGATGGCCGTGGTGTTCACGGACGGCACGCTCCACGTCGTTCGGTACGACCTGCCTCGCTAATCGCGGGGTCTTTTTTTGTAAACGAAACCGCCCGGCTCTTAGAGCCGGGCGGGATTCTCCATGTGGCGCAGGACCTCCGTGTACAAGTCCTCGACGATTTTTTCCTGCGCCTTGCCGATCTTCGCGTAATGGTCGAGCCCTGGCGCCGAATTGATTTCCAGGATCCAGAATTTGTCGGGTTTCTCGCTGATGTCGCCGTCGATCATGAGGTCGACGCCGCACAGTCGGAGACCCATGTCCCGCGTGAGATCGATCGCGAACTTCGCGAACGCCGGGTGGATCGCCATCGTCACGTCGAGTGAATCCCCGCCGGTCGACAAATTCGCGTTGTCGAGCAGGAACACGCGCTGGCCCTTGGCCGGGATCGAGTTGAGCGTCAGGCCCTGGTGCTTCAGCTTTACCGCGATGCGCGGATCCATCGCGTTGAGGCGCGACGAACGGCTTGAGGCGACGAAGGCCTTTCGTTTCGCGTCGAGGAGCCGCGCGATCGTCGAGCGGCCGTTGCCAACGACGTTGAGCGGGATGCGCTCGTAGGCCGAGATGATCTTGTCGTCGAGGACGACGACGCGGTAGTCCTTCCCGCGAACTGGTTTTTGGACGAGTACGACGCGGTCGCTGACGAATGCGCGTCGCATGGCGGCGCAAAACTCTCGCTTGTTATGGACGAGCGCCACGCCGACGCCCTGGCTGCCCGCGTTTGGCTTTACGATCACCGGGAGCCCGATCTTTTCTGCGTGACGCCACGCCGCGTCGATTGTCCGTTTTGGCTTGCCGATGGCCGCGGCCCATTCGTCCGTGAAAAACGTCTTGCCACCGGGCACGATCGGATAGCCCAAGCTTGCCATGAAGTAGTTCGCGTAGTCTTTGTCGCGCGCGATTTCCGAGGCGCCCATGTGGTTCAAATCGAGCGTGTTGTAGCGAAAATACGAGTGGCGGCCGTCTTTGAACGTGATGCGCCCGACGATCTCCCATTCCGGCTCGATCACAACCTTAGCCCCGATGCGCGGGGCGATTTTTTGGAGCATGCGGCCGAGGAGCAGGGATTCTTTTTTGACCATAGGGCGTTAGATCGACATAAATACCCGAAGCGTCCCGCGTGCCGCCGCGTCCCAGGTGAACCGCTTGGCGCGGTCGATGCCGGCGCGGCACAGTCGGTCGCGCAGTGTTGCTGAACCCAGGACTTGCTCAAGCGCGATCGCGATCTCCTCCGTGCGAAACGGATTCACGAGCACGGCCGCGTCGCCGGTCAGCTCGGGGAGGGAAGACGTGTGTGACGTGATGACCGGCACGCCGGACGCCATGGCCTCGAGCACGGGAAGGCCGAAGCCCTCGTAGACGGACGGCCAGGTAAAGACGGCCGCGGCGCGGTAGATGGCGGGGAGATCTTGGCGCGGAACGTAGCCGAGCGCGTCAATCCAACCACCCCTGGCCCCTCCTTGAAAAGGAAGGGAAATGCGTTGGCGAATTGGGCCGGACTTCCAGCCCCAGCCGCCGACGAGGACGAGATGGAGATCGTCGCCGGTCTTTGTGCGATATGCCTTCATCGCGTCAACGAGCGCGACGACGTTCTTGCGCGGCTCGAGCGTGCCGACGAACAGGGCGAAGCGCTTCGGGAGCTTGTGCTTGCCGCGCACGCCGTGATCGGTCGACTGGAACGTCGGCGAGAACATCGGGTCGACGCCATGCGGGACGACATGGATCTGCTCGGCCGGTTTCCCAAACGTGCGCACGACGTCCT
>DAISXX010000052.1:0-7553 GCA_036825695.1 Patescibacteria group bacterium
ACGTCCGCGGCGCGGCTCGCGAAGCCCAGCTCCTCCGTCAGCTCCTCCGCGGCCGCGCCGAGGAAGCTTTCCGCGTCGAGCAGGCCCGCCGCGGTCTCCTCGGACGCCTCGCTGCCGATCGGCACGCGCGGCTGCACGGTGAGGGGGCTGTACAGCTCGCCCTCACAGTCGAGCACCACCAGCATCGCGACGGAATTGCCGCGGATGAAGGCGATGCCCGGGACGAACTTGCCGTCCTACGTGACGTTGGCCGTGAACTTCAGGAAGCCCACGTTCTTGCCGAACAGGTCCACCGACTGGATGGTGACCTGGCTGACGGTGAGCTCGGCGGACATGGACGCGGCCCAGTCCGTGAACTTGGGCGACGCGATCGCCGCCGCGAATTGCGCGGGCGTGATGCCCGGCGCCGCGACCACGGGGACCGTGGCGCCGTTGATGGTCACCTCGACCGGCTCGGGGCGTCCGGGGATGTCCGCGAGCTTGCGGCGGCCGAAGCCGACCGCGGCGCACAGGTCGGCGAGCGACCCTGGGCCCTCGGTGACCTCGATGCCGCTGAAGGCGGGCACCGCGTAGACCGCGCCGGTGTCGGCGTCGAGCGAGCACTCCCAGGCGACATCCACGGCGGAGACGAGCGACCGCGTAGGGTCGTCAGGGAACTTTGTGGTGGCGTAGAATTCGAGACGGTTGTCCCGAATGGACCAGGCCGTCCCGTCGATGTTCAGCATCGCGCCGACACCTGCGGCGTTTGCCTCCTCGACACCGGACAGATCCTCGAAGTTTGCGTCCTTCGGCCAATGGAGGCGGGAAGGGAGCGCGCCGAGCAGGGCCAGGAGGCCCTGGGACGTTGGGGAAGGAAGAATGGAAAGCTTCACGACGTACTCCTTGATCGCGGACGTCGAATCGTTCGACGGCCGGGGAAAAGAGGCGACCGGTCGGTCGCAGGTGGCGTCGGTCGCGCGGTCAGAGCGAAAACGCGGCGGCCAGCTCCTCGGCGGGCACGGGCGTCTGGTTTTCCCACGGGCCGTAGGCCGACACGCGGACGTCGAGGCCGGAGAGCCTCGGCTGGCCGGGCGCGTCGAGGTCGACGCACGCGACCTTGGGGGTCCTGTCCTCGAAGTAGCCGTAGTCGACGCCAGGTTCGGTCGGCGGACGCGTGTTGCGCACGGCCCACACCCGCCCGTCGGGCAGGGTGACGGTGGCCGCGTACGCCTGATGGCCGTGCGGCGTCGCCGTGTCGATTTCCTGTGTGTGGACCTCGACGCGGGCGCCGGGGATTTTGCTAAAAAGAATCCGTTCCATCACGACTCCTTGGCTTCGGACTCCGCGATGGGATTCGCGGGGGCCGGAGAAAAGAGGCGACACCGTCAGCGCACGAGTGCGCGGAGGTGTCGCAGGTAGGCCTCGGCACCGCGCTCGGTGAGCGAGCGGGCGGCGAAGCGGTTGGTGGGACCGTCGGTCTGGCGCATCATCACCTTGCCCCAGTCGGCCGACTCTCCGACCAGGTGGGGAACCGAGATGATCTCGATCGGAACCATCTGGTAGATCTCGGCGCGAATCGTCGGATCGCTCGACAGTCCGGCGGACACGTCGTGGATGAAGATCTTCTCGGTGATCGGCTGGCCCTTGTCGACCTGGGCCTTGCGCCGCGGAAGGACCGCGGCGTCGTACCAGGCACAGTAGAGCAGGTACAGGCGGCTGTTGCCGTCGTTCGTCTCGAGTGCCTGCCGGAGCTCCTGGGCGTTGTCGAACCCGATCTCGGCCACGCGGGTGACCTCGGACGGGAGCAGGTAGATGGGACAGGTGAGTCCCGTCAGCACCAGGTAGGCCGCATGCGGGTCGCAGGCGACATTGAACTGGAGCGCGCCGCGGGGCGGGCCGTCGAACTGCATCAGTTCAACTGTTCCCCAAGTGGCGAACATCGCGTGCAGTTCCATGAAGCGCGACGCGACCATGGGATTGCGCGCCATCAGCTGCGCGATGCCGGTCATCGGGCCACCGACGGCCACGAGGACGGATCCTTCCGGGCACGCCAGCAGTTCGCCGACGAGCTCGTCTTGGGGCACCAGCTCGGAGTGCGCGATGGCCGCGAGCGGGTCGACGTCGAGATACCGGTAGTACTCCGCGAAGTGGACGTGGTGTGGGATCAGCGTGCGGGGCGCGATGCCCCCGTCGTAGACCTCCGGGATGCGCACCCCGTAGTTCCGAACGAAGTTCCGGATGCGCGCCGCGCTGGCCTCGAGGGCGAGTCGCGAGTCGCGCACGTCCCATTGCCAGGTCGCGTGGTCCTTCGTTGCGTTGAATCGCACCGGACGACCGGTGAGCATCACCCAAAGCTTCGCATTTGGGTACAGGCGCTTCATCGCGATGACGAGCGCAAAGTTGTCCGGGTCTGGTGCGTCGATCGCAACCAGGACGTACGCGGGAATGGTTCGCGTTTCCAATTTCATCTCCGTGGTGCCAGACGCCGACTCCGTGTCGGCGGCTGGGGAATTGAGATGAGGCGCGTTGGGTTGGAAAAACGTCAAATTCGTTCAAAAATTGGCAAATGACGAGTTGCGATTATGCCATAATTTTCGACATTTGTCAACTGTTCCATGGTGTGGTTTTGCACCTTAGATCCAGCGGCCGATCCGGTCGGCGGCTTGAGAAAAGGGACGAGCTGGGCTCATCAGGTTTTAGTCGTCGTCGAAGGCAAGCGGGTTGCCCGTATGCTCGCGTGGCTCCAAGAGGTCTGGGTCGATGCCGGCCCCACAATCGCAAAGGTTGCCGGGCGCGTTTCTTCCGCAGGCGACGCACTTGGTCCAATCGTCCGTGTCCACAAATCGGAGCTTCTTCGGCGCGGCCTGCGGGCGTTCAGGTACGACGATGGTCATTCGGAGCGTTAGCATGAATCCCTCCCTTCAGTCCGCGCGCTCACGGGCGGCGTACGAACTGGAGAAAAGAGACGAGACGTTCTCGTCAGGCGGGGCGGCTGAAGACGTTTCGGATGCTGTCGGCGTCACTGGCGAGAACCCACTGTCCGGCGAGCGCCTGGTCGATGGAGAGGCGCGCGAACGACTCGCGCTGCGCGTCGTCGAGGTCGGGCACGCGGACGAGCGGTCCGAGTTCCACCGTCCTGTTGGCCAGGTCCGGACACAGGCGGATCAATTCCGCCAAATACGCGCCTTCGATTTTGCCGTGGGTGACGAAACGCGCGACCCCGATCGTGATGCGTCCATCCGGCTGCGCGTCCAGCACGTGCCAGATGATGTCCGCTGTTCGCAGCGCGCCCTCGATCGTGTCCCCCAAGTCGAGAGTGGGCAACGAACCGATTCGGATCGAACCCCATGCGCAAGCGGCGCCCGGGGTATCGCGATAGTCCCACCCATCGAACACGACGCCTTCAACGCTCAGGACGTCGACGGTGTTGGGCAGATCCAGCTTGGCCTTGGCGAGCGCGATGACGTAACGGGCGAGAGTCATGTGGACTTCCTCTGTTCCAGGCAACGACCGATTCGTTGGCTGGAGAAAAGGGACGAGACGTTCTCGTCAGAGATGTTTCGCGGAAGCCGGCGGGCGGAATCTGGCGATCGGGTCCTTCTGGTCATAGCGCGGTCCGTCTCGGAAGGAAAATGAGGCCTGTTCGTACACGTGCGTGACGTCCGCGAGCTCGCCCAGCTCGAGGATGACCCGTTCTTGCGGAAGGCCCGCATCCCGGCAGAACGTGGCGAGATCGCCGGGCGATTTGTCGAGTGCGTGTACGAATAATCCGCTGAATTCCGGACGCGCCGTGACCACGCCTCCTTCGGTCACTCCGATGAACCACGAGAGGTACAGTGTGGGGTCCGACACGTTCGGGTCGTGCGTCCAGACGTGCCATACGCGATCGCCGATTCTGACCTGCAGAAACGGGTGTCCACGTTGTTCCGAGTGGTCGTCGGTGACAGTGACGAGCGCCGTTTTCCAACTGGTGGTGCCCGAGGGAAGTTCCCCCTGCGCGATCTTGATGAGGTTCTGAACGTTTCCCGAAAGGAAACGCAGCGCGATTTCCATGACTCGTTCTCCTGGTGTCGTCAGTGCCAATGCTCACACTTCTTCGATTCCAGGCCTTGAATGGTGGGATTTCAAGACCTGGAAAAAAGGGACGAGACGTTCTCGTCAGACGCGGCACTCCTCGGAGGCCGTGTTGGTGTAGCGCGCCAGCGCGGTAATCCGTTCGACCGCGTCGGCAGGACCGGTGGCCTTCGTGAGGTTGTCGGACAGCTTCACGAGCCAGTGGCCGGCGCACCGGATGAGCTTCACCACGATGGAGATCGGGTCGAATCCCATGTCGTTCATGAGGTCCGTGCCCCAACCGAACAGGATGTTCATGAGCTCGCCGAACCGTTTGGTGAGCGTGATCATCTTCTCGACGTCGAGCCCGTCGGAGAAGACGCCGGACTTGGTTTTCGGGTCGATCCCGAACGACCGGTAGAACTCGAGGAACCGCGTTCCCCAACCGTAGACGTCGCCCGAATCCTGCCGCAGCCCCTTCCAGTAGGCGGCGCGGTCGGCGCCGAACGTCCGGAAGAAGTACTCGCTTCCGTAGGTGTCGGAGAGCGCGACCGACAGCGTGTCGCCGTAGATCTCGGTCCAGTCGTCGAGCAGGATCTCGTGCGAGACGAGCCGTCCCGCCGCGTCGTCCTCGGCGCGGTAGATGCCCTGGTAGGCCATGTCGCACTCGTGCGCCATGGTACCGACCGCCGGGATGCCGAGCGTCATCGCGAGCAGGGCGTTGCTCGTGCCCATCAGCAGCTCGGGAACTTCCGCCATCAGTCGGCGGAGCACGTGCTCCTGCCAGCCGAGGCTCCAGCGCCGCCGCGTACCGAAGTCGATGAACGGGACGCGGATTCCGCGCGCCAACGCGTCCTTCAGCTTGGTGATCTTCGCCGTGAGCCGCCGGTCGCCCTCGGCCCAGGCATCCTCTTCCGTCTTGCCTTCCTCGCGCATCTTGTCGAGGAAATACATCCGGTTGACGACGTTCATAACGAGCGTTTCCCACAGCATGGCCTCGACGAGAGGGGCTTCCTCGGTCTCAATCACGAGCTGCGTGCCGTCCGCGGAGAGCTCGACCGTGATCGGCGAGAGCCGGACGGTGCGCAGGAACTCCAGGAAGTCCTGTCGGAACAGACCGCCGCGCTGCCTGCTCACCGTCGCCAGCTCGTCGATTTCGCGGTCGGTGAACCCGAGGCCGCGGCCGTGCTCCAGTTGCCGGCGCAGCTCGTCGATGTCGAGCTTCTGGCCGAGCGGCACGCGGACCGTGCGGTTCTTGAACCCGTACTTCCCGCGCACCGTTCGGTGCTTGAGGAAGTAGAGCTGCATCATGGTCAGCTTGTAGAAATCCACGTCCGCGAGGGACGTGAGGATCCAGTCCGTGGTCGTCTCGACCAGACCCGCGTTGAGCAGCGTCATCATTCCTCCGATCAAAGTGGCGTTGTCTTTCTTCGGGCTCCCCACCGACGTGGTGAGGGTCCCGAGAAAAGATTCCGTTCGTTCAGAGTCGAACGGAAAGGGCGGGGCCGAGCTTGGAGCGGACGATGTTCGAGAGGACGTTGACGAGCTCGTCCGCGGCTGCCTGCCAGCGATCGGTGCCGTCGCGCCAGACTTCCGTGCGGACGCGCTGCATGCCGACGACGTGGAGGCGTGACTGCAGGAGCCCGGACGCGTCGTTGATGGCGTCGCCGACGTTCACCGCCGGGCCGCCGTTGTCCGAATGGAAACGCAGGAGGTCGAACAGCACCACGTGACCGCGCTGGTGCAACATGTGGAACAGGTCCATCTGCATCGTCTGGATGCGGCCGTGCATCGTGATCATCACGTCCGCGACGCTCGCGAAGGTTCGCGAGTAGTCGTTGACGGTTTCCGCGAGATGCGTCGGGACGCCGTCGTCGCACGGGATGTAGAACGCGTACTCCTCGCAGGAGCAGCCGAGCTGGGGAACGTTGAGTTCCTTCGCGACGTCGATCTGCACCGCGTCGATGCCCATGTGCGTCGTCCCGTGCACGATGCACAGGTTCATTCCTTCGAACCGCGCCCGCAAGCGCGTCACCACGTAGCGCAGGACGGACCCGCACGCGAGCAGATACGTTTGCGGATCGACGCCCCAGAGCCGGGCCGTCTCCGCGTCCAGCGCCGTGAACCCGTTGAGGCCGATGACGAACCGGTTCTCGGCGGGAAACGCGTGCGCGACGGCTTCGTCGAGCTCGTCGGCGAGGAAGACGCGTTTGCGCGCCGGGTCGAACGTCCGTTCGTACACGCGGTCGCGGACCGTTGGCACGTCGGGAGTGAGGCAGATCGCTCCCGGCCTGTCGTGGATGTCGCGGTCGCCGGACATGCGAACCATGACCGATCCGTCGCGCCAGGCGCTCGTGCGCACCGGATGTCCGCGGTATTGCGCGTTCTTGAACATCGGCGCGTGCGGGTCAGGGTTCGGGAGCGCGACGTCGACGTTTACCGACGGGTTGCACGTCCGCGTGGAGAACAGGGCGTCCGGCCCGCGTCGAACCGTGACCATGATTTCCGGTCGGCGCCCGGACAAGCGGATCTCGAGCACGTGTTCCGTGTCGAGCGCGACCACGTGGTCGATCTGTCCGTCCGGCTGCGGACGGACGGGAACGGAGAACAGTCGCGTGTTGCTGCGTTCCGGTCCTTGGAGCACCTCGAGCGCGCCGTTCCAGATTCCGATCTCAAGTTGAAGGAGCTTCATGTCGGTCCTCTCCGAAACGTTGTCTTTCTTCAGACTCCCCACGCGCATCGTGAGGGTCCTGAGAAAAGATTCCTGAAGCGGTCAGGAAGGGAACTGCAGGCGGGCGATCTTGGCGCCGAGCGAGCGACCCGGGAGGAACGCGAGTTCCGTGCCGGAGACGCGGCTGCGGCGGACGCGCATGGCCGTGCAGTCGCCGAAGAGCTTGCCGTCGAAGACGCCGCGCATCGGGCGCTTTTTCGGATCGATCACTTCGATCGTGACGGTCGCGTCGTCGGGCACCGTCGCGCTGTGCCAGCCGAAGGGGTTCGCCACGGCCGACGCTGCGATGGTGAGGAGCGGCGTGTCGATCAGGATCGGCGGCGCGCCCATGGATCGCGCGTAGGCCGTCGAACCGGCCGGAGTCGAGACCAGCACCGTGTCGCACACGAGCCGTTCGATGCCGAGTCGCTCTTGGCCTTCCGAGAGGACGCGGACCCAGGCGGTTTGCGTGCTGCTGCGTTCGAGCCAGGCGTCGTTGAACGCGAGCTTGCGCCGTGGGCTCCACTCGCCATCCGTCGACCGGAACTCGACTTCCAGCATGGGCAACAGGTGCGTGTCGAACGGAAGACCCTCGGCAAGGTGCGCGAGGAACTGATCCGCGGTGACGTCGTTCAGCAGGAATCCGAGATGTCCCGCGTTGATCCCAATGATCGGGATGCCCGGCGCCACGGAGCCGATGACGTCGAGCATGTGCCCGTCGCCACCGATCGCCACGACCGCGTGCGGGTCGTCGCTCGACCGCGGGCCGATCCGGTTCAGGATTTCCTTCGCGTGATCGTTTCCCGCCGCG
>DAISXX010000053.1:0-7486 GCA_036825695.1 Patescibacteria group bacterium
GTCTTGCTCCTCCCGCACGTCGACGAGGTTTCCGTCCGACACCAGTTCCGCCGCGACGGCATTCTCCGCATGTGGCCGAGTTGCTCCGCCGTCCTCGTCTCCGACTCCCTCGCGCCGCTCAACGCGTTGCGCCGCTGATCCCAACCGGGATCTTTTTTTTGGGCCGGAGGATTGACGAAATGGCGATTTTCGCGTATCCTTCGCGCACCCTACGCATTGGTTGGAGGGATCGTGAGTTTTACCCTTTCTTCCGTCCGGGACGTCTCGGACCTTGTTCGACGCTTGCCGAAGTGGCACGCGGGCGGCGTTCCGACGTTGGTCGCGAACGCGTCCCGCGGACGCAGTCCCGAGCGCGTGGCGGAAGCCGTTGCGAAGGCTCGTGCGCTCGTCAGCGACCAGGACGGCACCGTGACGCCTGGCGCGCAGTGGCTCGGGTTCCACGACGGGATGACGTCCGAGCACGTGGCCGAAGACAAGGCCGCCGCGGCCGCGTATTTCGCCGGCACGCGGACTCCCGACGATGATCGTCGCGTCTTGTTCCTCGCGGTCGAGCGGCTCATCGCCTCGGGCGTGACGCGCTCCACGTTCGGCGAGCTGGCCGCGCGGCAGGTGCCTCGCTCCGGTGCCCGACGGCTGTTCGCCTCGTTTGGGGCCGACACGGCGATCGTGAGCTACGGGCTCCGGCCGCTCGTGAAGTCGTGGTCCGCGGAGCATGGGATTCCCGTCGGAGAGTTCCATGCGCTTCGCCTCCGGTGGCGCGAGGAGAACGGCGTTCTCCACTGCGTCGGATACGTCGACGACACGGCCGTGATCGAGTCCACCAAGGGATACGCGCGGGAACGGTTTTGCGCGGCGCGCGGATTTTCGGGCGAGGAAGTGCTCGTGCTCGAGGATACGCCGAGCGCCCTGCGGCACCTGCGCGGGCCGGACAACGTCGCCGTGCTCGTGCTCCCGAGCGTCGACCCGCTCGAGCGCCGTCCGGCGCAGCGCATCCGCCAGCTCGCGGAGGGCGGATGCTTCGACCACGTCGACGCGTTCCTCGTCTCCGATACCCTCGACCCGCTCGCCGACTTGCGCGCGGGATGATCCCCGAACCGGGGGTCTTTTTCTTTTGGCGGAATAAAAACCGGATTGAAGTCGAGGCGCGGCCGCCGGGCACTCCCGCGCGAGGCGGATGTCGTCGTGCGTCCCGCGCGGCGGCGACGCCGACCTACGCGTCGGACGGACGGGCGTCTTGCAAAGAAAAAATCCGACGCGTGGTCGGACAGGCTAGTCGTCGATCGGGCGGCCGATGGCGGCGCGGTTGGCGCGCCAGTTGGCCTTCCAGGGGAGTTCGCGGGACAGGCGCTTCTTGCCGAACGGCCGGCAGTAGCCGCGCAGCGCGCGCTGGTCGTAGCCGCGCAGCGACTGGTAGACGGCCTCGTCCTCGTCCGTGAACGGGACGAGCGCGTCGCCGTCGCGCCAGAAGCGCTCGTCGCCGACCGTGGCCACCGCGCGCTTCCGCGACCAGGCGTCCCGCTCGTCGGGGCGCAGCCACGGGCGCGGCGAGACGCGCGGGGCCCGCGCGAAGTCGGATTCGCGGCAGAGCGTCCCGTCCTCGTCGACGACGAAGCGGTCGCTCGTGTGCTCGTCGGTCCAGAGGCCGACCGACTTGCGGGCGTGGTCGTCCACCAGGTGCCGGCCCGCGGTCGAGGACCGGTCGTGCAGGCAGAGCTTGTGCCACACCTCCTCCCAGCTCCGGCCGACGTGGGCGTCGAGCCAGCGGTTCAACGGGCCGAGGCGGTCGTTGAAGTCGGGGTACGTCCGCGTGCGGCGGGGCGCCGGCACGCGGATGTCGGGGTTGTCGCTCCGGATCTCGTCGATCCGCGCGACGCCGTGCGCGTCGACGGTGAAGATGCGCTCCGTCGCGCCCTCGATCGCGTCGAGGGCGTGCGCGACGTACCGCTTGGCGCGGCGCCGCTCCGTGCGGGTCGTCCGCCGCCGGATGCTCTTGCTGCTGTCCGTCCGCCCGCCCTGAATGATGGCGCGGGCCAGGTTCTTCGTGCTCATGGGTGCCTCCGTTATAAGCGACGCATGAGTTCCTCCTTCCGGTCAGGGATGTGTGTTGGCCGGAGGCCGAGTATAAAAGAAAAAAGACGGTTTGTCAACCGTCAGGGAGGGCGACCGCTAGGCGGCGGTCGGCTGGGAGGAGGTCTCGCGGGGGCCGTGGCGGCGGAGCTGCTCCTGGTCGTGGGCCACCTTCTTCTGCTTGCGCGGCTTGGCCTGCTTCGGGATGAGCTCGAGCGTGCCGTTCACCACGCGGAACCGGTGGAATCCCTCGGCCGCGACGTTCTCGCGGCAGACGAAGGTGTCGAGCTGTTCCGCGATCAGCGGGCGGGTGCTCGGGTCGAGGTGCGGGTGCTGGCGGATCAGGTCCTTGATCTCGCTCCAGGGCTTGCCGCACAGGCTCTCGAGAATTCGCAGAAGCTGGGCGGTGTGCTTGTTCCGCCGCGGATTCCGGTTCTTCAGGTCCAGTGGGCGGCGGATGGGCTCGATTTGTCGCGTTGCTTGCAAGGTCGCCTCTCGATGTCATGGCGCGTTCGGAGATGAACGCGAGGCCGACTCTATCACCCGGTTGTCGGGAGGTCAAGACTCCGCTATCCTGTGGGCATATGTCTCATACCTTCCAGTCTCATCTCGACGAGTACCAGTTCGCGATCGACCATCTTGCGCCCACCGTTCCGGCTGAAATCAAGGCGGAGGCCCAGAGGCTGCACGACGACCTCCAAGCCAATCCCGAGGTCACGGAGGAGGAGATCGACGGGGCCATGACGCGGACCGGCCTTGCCGAGTATCCGCACCGCCATGCGTTCCAGGAACTTACTTCCGGCGACAAGGAGAAGCGCCGCGCGGAAATCGTGATCGAGCACGTGGAGGCGCCGGTGGCGGAGAAGGTCAAGAAGTTTATCGATTCAGGAGTCACGCTCGCCGAGCTCGTGAGCAGCAACCTGTTCGAGACGGACTTTGAGGCCGAGGAACGGCACCAGGTGGAGGACGCTCTCCTCGACGCGGACATTCACATTCGCGAGGAGTTCGGCGCGGAGGCCGCGAGCGACGAGAAGCGATACGGCGCGCTCGTGAAGAAGTGGGAGAAAACGCGCGACGCCATCGCCGCGAAGATCGACGAGCTTGAGGCGATGAAGAGCAAGGACGAAAAGTGGCGCGATGAGATCGCGGGCAAGGCGAGCGCCTTCCGCGAAGGCTTCCTCGTGACTGAGCCGGACGTTTCGCTTGAGGAAGTGGAGAAGGAAATCGAGTATTGGAAGGGAACGATGGGGGAGGAGGTTTAGGGTATGGACGAAACCATCCAGCGGGCGTCGGGTATCGGTGAATGGCTCGGCCGCGCCGATCGCGAACGAAAGATCCAAGAGGCGCGAGAGCTGATCGCGTCGGGGTCTTGGCGCGAAGCGGTGAAGGAGTACGGCCGGCGCGTGTTGGTCAACCCGTATATCCCACCGGCGTCACTGGAGCGAATCGTCACGCAGCTAAGCGCGATCGACATGGTCGTTCCGGACGACGTCTTGGAGGCTTCGCGAGGAAACAAGAATCTCGTTCGCCTGTTATCCGGGACCCGCGGTTCGATGCTCGTGAGAATGGCCGAGGCGATGGGGACGACCGCTTGGGAGGAGATGCTTCGGGGTGGGTCGGAGGCATATGCCGGAATGACGCAGATTTCACAGTCAACAGATCTGTCCTGCTTCCGGTCTCCCTTTTTGGAGAGGTTGCGCGTGCAGGAGTCTCTTGAGATTGACGGATCGGAAGACGAAGGCACGTCGACCGACGTCCGGGTTTTTTTGGACGCAACTGGTTTTCTGGGAGTCGCTCGGCACACGGCGACAAAAATTCGGATTGGACCAAACCGCGAACGCTCCATTGGATCGGGTGAGTATGAGTTGCCGACGGGGCAGTTGATCGTGCGTTCCCATCCCGATTATCGGCGTTTCGTTCCCGGTATTCTTATGCATGAGGCCGGACACGGCTTGCATGCCGTTCTGGCCGGATTCGATCGTGGGCAGGAATGGTTCGAACGGTACGCGGCCGACGTGGTGCTTCGTCCGGAAACGGCATCCTCGTATGCGGATTCCTTTATTGCTTCTGACGAGACCATTCTGAGCGTCACGAACGGACGTCTTGGCGTCACGTTTCTGCAGGAAAGTTTTGCCGAAGATTTCATGCATTACTGGCTTGACCAGGATCGCGTGCCGTCTGCGCGAAGGCATATCTTTGACGAAATCGCCGATACGGTCTTTCCGAGCGTCGATCGAGAAAACCTGCGTGCGAATATCAGGCAATTCATGCGTCAGACATATCATGTCTCGCCGGCGGAAGTGATTCCTCCGGACAGTTGCGAGATTTCACAAATCCTCGCGAACGATCGAATCAAGGAGGCCCGCGAAAACGCGGAGAAGCATTCCGCGCGTCCGGCCGTCACAAATGAGACGTAGGCCCTTGCGTTTTGTCTTGTTTTCCTGTTCTCGCCATGATACGATCTGGCCGTCATTCATGTACTGAGTATGCAGATTTCCTGGCTCGGACTCTCCTGTTTTGAAATCACCACCAACACGGCGGACGGCGAGGTGACCGTGGTTACCGATCCGTACGGCAACGAGACCGGTCTTCGGTTTCCGCGCACCATCGAGGCGAACATCGCGTGCGTCTCGCACGACGATACGGACGCCAACAACCTTTCGTCCATCGGCGGCGAGCCGTTCGTCGTGAAGATGGCCGGCGAGTACGAGGTGAAGGACGTGTTCGTGTACGCCATTCCGGTCGGCGACGGGCTCGTGTTTCGCATCGAGTCCGAGAACATGCGCGTCGCGCACCTCGGTGCCCTCAGCCGTGCGCTCACCGACAAGGAGCTTGAGACGCTCGGTCCGATCGACATCCTCATGATTCCGGTCGGCGGCGGGCGCGTGCTTTCGCCGAAGGCGGCCTCCGAGGTCATCTCGCAGGTGGAACCGCGCGTGGTCATTCCGATGACGCACGCCATCCCGAACGTAAAGGAGAAGCTCGCCACCTCCGACGAGTTCTGCAAGGCGCTCGGATCCTGCCGACGCGAGACGTCCAACAAGTACAAGGTCGCGCGAAAGGACCTGCCGGAGGAAGACATGCTCATCATGGAATTGGCCCGCGCCTAACCTATGCCACGTTCGCAATCCAAATCCGACCGCGTGGCGTTCATCGCCTGCACGTCCGTGGCGATCGCCGTGATCGCGGGGATGTGGATTTGGAACGTGCGCGCTTTGGTGGAGCAGGGGGTGAGCGGGGCGAAGCAGGTGTTCACGGACGTGTCGCAAACCGCGACCGAAGTGAAGATTCAATCGTCGCCGGATCCGGCGGCCACCGAGGCCATCAAGGCGGGCATTCACGCCGTGTTGAAAAATGCCGCTCCCGCGGCGCCGGCCGAGGAGGCTGCCGACGCGCAGGCCACGGTGGATGCCGTGGCGCAGCTGATGAGCGAAAAATTGGTCGCGGGCGCGGATGCGGACGCGACGGCGGCGGACACGGAACCAAAACAGACTGAATAACGAGATTATGGCGAAAGAGAAAGAACAACTTCCGGAATCCGACGAGCCGCGCATGCTCGGGCACGTGAACGCCCGTTCCATCGTGGAGGAGATGAACACGTCGTACCTCGACTACGCGATGACGGTCATCGTCGGCCGCGCGCTTCCCGACGTGCGCGACGGGCTGAAGCCGGTGCACCGCCGCATTTTGTATTCCATGTGGCAGACGGGCCTGCGTTCCACCGCCAAGTTCAAGAAGTGCGCCACCGTGGTCGGTGACGTGCTCGGAAAATACCACCCGCACGGCGACAGCGCGGTGTACGAATCGCTCGTGCGCATGGCGCAGGACTTCTCGCTGCGCGACCCGCTCGTGAAGGGCCAGGGAAACTTCGGTTCGCTCGACGGCGACTCGGCCGCCGCCTACCGCTACACCGAGGCCAAGCTCTCCGCCATTTCCGAGGAATTGCTTTTGGATATCGAGAAGGACACGGTCGACTTCATGCCGAACTTCGACGGCACGCACAAGGAACCGAAGGTGCTCCCGGCCAAGCTTCCGAACCTGCTTATCAACGGGACGGTCGGCATCGCGGTCGGCATGGCGTCCAACATCCCGCCGCACAACCTCGGAGAGGTGTGCGACGCGGTGCTTCATCTGATCGACAACCCGGAGGCGAGCATCGACGATCTCACTGAGTTCGTGAAGGGGCCAGACTTTCCGACCGGCGCCATCGTGTATGGCGCGAAGGACCTAAAGGCCGCGTACGCTACGGGCCGCGGCGGCGTGGTGGTGCGCGCCAAGACGGAAATCGTCGAGGACAAGAAGGGGAATTTCGCCATCATCGTGCATGAGATCCCGTACCAGGTGAACAAGTCCACGCTGCTCGAGCGCATCGCGGACAACGTGCGCGACAAGAAGATCGAGGGCATCCGCGATCTGCGCGACGAGTCCAACAAGGACGGCGTGCGCGTGGTCATTGAGCTCAAGAAGGACGCGTACCCCAAGAAGGTGCTCAACCGCCTGTACCAGTCGAGCCAGCTTCAGGAGAGCTTCCATTACAACATGATGGCGCTCGTCGACGGCCTCCAGCCGCGCGTCCTGAACCTCAAGATGATGCTTGAGGAGTACGTGAAGCATCGCCGCGTGGTGGTGCGCCGCCGCACGCAGTTCGATTTGACGAAGGCCCAGGACCGCGCCCACATCCTCGAGGGCTTGCGCCTCGCGCTCGAAAGCATCGACAAGATCATCGCGTGCATCAAGAAGTCGAAGGACAAGGACGAGGCCCGCGTCAATCTCGTGAAGCAGTTCCGGATGAGCGAGATCCAAGCCGTCGCCATCTTGGAAATGCGCCTGTCGCAGCTCGCGAACCTTGAACGCATCAAGATCGAGCAGGAGTACGACGAGAAGATGAAGATTATCGCCGAGCTCGAGGCTATCTTGAAATCCGAAAAGAAAATGCTCGCCGTGATTTCGAGTGAGGTGAAGGTGCTGCGCGACCAGTACGCGACGCCGCGACGCACCCAAATCGTCCAGGGCGGCATCAAGGAATTCTCGATGGAGGACGTGATCCCGGATTCCGAGACCATCGTGATGATCACGCGCGACGGATACATCAAGCGCATGCCGCCGGAGACGTTCAAGACCCAGCACCGCGGCGGAAAGGGCGTGTCGGGCATTACCACCAAGGAGGAGGACGTCATCGAGCAGGTGTTCACGACGACGACGCACAAGGACCTGCTGTTCTTCACGAGCCGCGGGCGCGCGTTCAAGCTGAAGGCGTACGACGTGCCGGAAGCCTCGCGCACGGCCAAGGGCCAGGCGCTCGTGAACTTCCTGTCCCTCGCGCCGGGAGAGAACGTGACGGCCACGCTTTCCATGGAAGACATGGAATCGTACAAGCACCTCCTCATGGTGACCACCAAAGGCACCATCAAGAAGACGG
>DAISXX010000054.1:0-7472 GCA_036825695.1 Patescibacteria group bacterium
GCGTTACGTTCTACAAGGCGGACGCGGGCGCCGAGGCCGTGGTTTTGGTGCCGAACGGCCGCCAGGCCGTATGGGCCGCGGTCGAGAATATCGTAAGCAAATAGCATGGAAGCGCTGTACCGCAAATATCGCCCGTCCACCTTCGAGGACGTTTCCGGCCAAGAGCACGTTAAAACCGTGCTCTTGAATCAGATTGCCGCCGGACAGACGGCCCATGCCTATCTGCTCACCGGTCCGCGCGGCGTGGGCAAAACGACGGTCGCCCGGTTGATCGCGAAGGCGGTCAATTGTTTGAAATCAAAAAACGGCGAGCCGTGCAACGCGTGCGAGGCGTGCCTCGACATCCAGTCCGGCGCGTCGCTCGACGTGCAGGAAATTGACGCGGCGTCGCAGACGAAAGTGGAGGAGACGCGTGAGAACATCATCGAGAGCGTCCGGTTTTCGCCGAACCGACTGAAGTACAAGGTGTACATCATCGACGAAGTACACATGCTCTCGACCGCGTCGTTCAACGCGCTCCTGAAAACGCTCGAGGAGCCGCCGGCCCACGCGTTGTTCGTGCTCGCGACGACGGAGATCCACAAAGTTCCCGCGACGATCATCTCCCGCTGCCAGCGCTTTGATTTCCGCCGGTTGACCGTCGACGCGATCTTGGCGCGGCTGAAGGAAGTTGTGAAGGAAGAGAAGGTGAACGTCGAGGAGGACGTGCTTAAGGAAATCGCGCGCCACGCCGATGGCGGTTTGCGCGACGCAGAAAGCATGCTCGGCCAGGTGCTCGGATTGGGGGAAGGGAAGATCACGATGGCGGAAGCCTCGCTCGTTTTGCCCGCGACGAACGGCGCCATGGTGGACGCGTTCATCGCCGCAGTTTTGTCGCGCGACGCCAAGGAAGCCATCCGCATCGTGAACGATGGTCTTGAGCAGGGCGTCGATCTCCCGCACTTCACGGAAGACGTGGTTTCGACCCTGCGCGACAAGATGATGTCGACCGTTTCCGCGGAGCTCGTCCCGCTCATCGAGTCGCTTCTCGACGCGCGTCGCCAAATGAAGCAGTCGAAAATCGTCCAGCTTCCGCTTGAACTGGCCGTTGTAAAGGCGTGCAGCGTCCAATCGGTCCCAAAAGTTGAGCCGCGGAGGGTTGATTCGGTTGTTCCGACCGCCCCCGTCGTCACGCCGTCACCGGCTCCGGTCGTCGCGAACGTCACCGTCGAGATTCCGGTCGTCGCGAACCCCGAGCCGATCCACGTCGTCGCCAATCCTGAGCCCCTCGACCCGGTCGCGACCGTCCTCGGCGACGTCCCGGTGCTCGACCTCGAGGACGTCCGCCGCCGTTGGCCAGAGGTCTTCCAGCAAATCAAGGACTGCAACGCCACGCTTCCGATGGTCGTCCAAACCGGCGAACTCTCCGCCGTCGACGGCGACGCCATCGAGATGACGTTCAACTACGCGGTGTACGTGGAGGCGATCAATCAGGACAAGAATCGAAAGTTGCTCGAACAGGTGTTCGCGCGCGTGCTCGGTCGATCGGTGCGGGTCAAGGCGAAGTATGTGAAAAAGGAGCTCGACCAGGCGGTGGATACGCTGATCGATGCGTTTGGGGGGAGCGTGGTTTAATTGTTTAACCAATACCCATGTGTCGGAACGCGGAAGTCATTCGCCGGAGCGCGAACGAGAACGGATCGTCGAACGGGCAGCCGCTTCGCTTATGGAACTGTTACGTTCGGTTGAGAGCGGCGGCCGACGGGTGTTACGCGTGCTCGGTCCCGCGGCCGTGCTTGGTTCTCCCGCGTTTGCCTCGGAGCCGATTCGTCCCGTTTCCGTCGCGGATACGGCGGACGTTCAGTGCGACGTGGCGTGGATTAGCGTCAACGGCGACACGGTCGGACAGTCAACGGTCCGCCTTCCCGACGCGGGCTCCCCTTTGCGGTCCGGCACGATCGAGGTTCGGGCAGACCAGGTCGGAGATCGTGGGGATGCCGCTCCGGTCGGGCTGCTTTCCGAACCGGCCGCATCGAAATCCACCGCCAAATCAAAACTGACTTCGCAGGAACAGAAAAGTTTGTTGGACACGGCGCGATTGACGATCGGGTACGTCCAGGACCATGCCTACCAAGGCACGTTAATGGGCGGCGACGCCTACGGATGGAAATTCGATCTGCATACCGACGGCTCTGCCAATCCGGTGCTGGCGAGCCACGACGTTTCCGTTACCATGGCGCTCGTGCTCGATAAGGATTTTTCCGTTCGAAAATTGGCGCACGGCAAGGAACCAGAGGTCGATGCCGTTTTTGCCCGCGTGACGTTCAAACCAAAACGATAGTGTTTCTCCAATCATCTTTGTGCAATCCTACCCATCTTTCCGCCGCCAGGACGCCAGTAAACTCACGTACGACGCCATCGTCATCGGTTCCGGCACCGGCGGCCTGAGCGCCGCCTCGCTTCTGGCACAGGAAGGGAAGCGCGTCCTCGTTCTCGAGCAGCACTTCGTCGTGGGCGGCTACACGCACGCCTTTCAGCGCAAGGGTTACGTTTGGGACGTGGGCCTGCACTACGTCGGGCAGGTGCACATTGCCGGAACACTATTGAACAAGGTGTTCCGCTACATCACCAAGAGCAAGCTTGAGTGGGCGCCGCTCGACGACGTGTACGATCGCGCGATGTTTGGCGACAAGGAATATCCGTTTCCGCGGGGTCGGCAGAACTTGATGCGGGCGTTGAAGGAGTATTTTCCGGCTTCTGAGGATGTCGCGTCGATTGACGCGTACTTCAAGCTGCTCGACGACGTCGACCATGCCGGGACCGCGTATTACGCGGAGAAGGTCATTCCGCCGTTTTTGGCAAAGCTCATTGGCCCGTGGTTGCGCAAGGGCGTGTTGAAATTTTCCGATCAGACCACGCTCGAGGCCATTCGCGGGATAACGAAGAACGAGAAGCTCATCGGCGTGCTCACGTCGCAGTATGGCGACTATGGGCTGCAGCCGTCCGAGAGCAGTTTTTACATGCATGCCGTGCTCGCCAACCACTACATGGAAGGCGCGGGCTATCCGATTGGCGGCGCGCCGCGGTTTGCGGAGACCGTGGTTCCCGTGATCGAGGAAGCGGGCGGCGCGGTGGTTCATTCGGCGCGCGTGCAACAGATCGTCGTGGAGGGAAACACGGCGGTGGGCGTGCGGATGGAGAACGGAACGGTGCTGCGCGCGAAGAACATCATTTCCGACGCGGGCGTCGTGAATACGTTTTCGACGCTCTTGCCCGACGAAGTGATTCGCCGACACAAGCTCGACGAAATGCTCTCGAATCTTACCCCGTCGCTCGCCCACATGGGGTTATACGTCGGGTTCAATGAGGAATTCAAACTGCCGAAGTGCAACTATTGGATTTTCCCGGACGAATACGACCACGCGCTGCGCCAAAGCCGCGCGACGGACATCGACGCGCCGATTCCGGTGGCGTTCGCGTCGTTCCCGTCGGCGAAGGATCCGCAGTCGCATGTGACGCATCCGGGACGGACGACGGCTGAGGTGATCATTCTCGTTCCGTTCGATTGGTTTTCAAAATGGAGCGATACGAAGCGACACGTGCGCGGCGAGGAGTACGAGGCGCTCAAGGCGCGGATCGGCGAGAAGATGTTCGAAGTGCTGTATCGCGTCGCGCCGCAGCTGCGCGGGAAGGCGGAGTACTTCGAGGTATCGTCGCCGCTGTCGGCGCGGCATTTCGCCGGGCATCCGTCGGGCGAGATTTATGGGACGTCGCACACGCCGAAGCGCTTCCGCCAGACGTTCTTGAAGCCGCACACGCCGGTGAGGCATTTGTATCTGACCGGCCAGGACGCTATGATCGCCAGCATCTCGGGCGGCGTGATGGGCGGCGTGCTGTGCGCGTCCGCCATCCTGAAGAAGAACATGATATGGACGATTCAAAAGGCCATCAAGGGCTAAATCGTCGCGTTGCCATCGTGGGCGCTGGCGCGGCCGGTCTTTCGGCGGCACACGCGCTTCGGGCGTTGGGATACGAGAACGTCGTCGTGTTTGAGCGCGCGGATCGCGTGGGAGGGAAGTGTCATACGATTGAGATCGACGGGCGCAATTACGAGCTCGGCGCCGGCATCGTGGCGGAGGACAACGAGATCGTGCTGCGTCTCGCGAAGGAGTTCGGCGTGAGGCTCGAACGACTGGCATTTGGGCGGAGCGCGGAGGTGGATGGGGAGACGGGCGATCGGATTCCGGAGCGGACGGCGCGCGAGACCTTCGCGCTCGCGGTCGAGTTGCTTCGATATCGGCGCCTTTCATGGAAATATCGGTCCGCTGGCGAGCCGGGGCTCGGCCGCGTTTACGCCGATTTGACGGTCTCGTTTGCGGAGTTCGCCCGCGCGCACCGCATCGAGCGCCTCGCGGCTGAGTTCGCGCTGTTCTTTACCGGATTCGGATACGGGTATTTCGAGCGCGTTCCCGCGGCATACGTCTTGAAATACTACCGTTGGCCGACCCTCGTCGCCTTTTTGCAACGGAAAATTTACCGCCTGCCCGGTGGCATTCAGCATTTGTGGACCGCGGTCGCGGCGGCGCAGGACGTTCGGTTGAGCACGACGATCACCAAGATCGAGCGCGGCGAGATCGTGCGCGTCACGACCGAGGCGGGAACCGAGGAGTTCGACGCGCTCCTCATCGCGTCGCCTCTCGACGAGACCGTTTCGTATCTCGACGCGACCGATGAGGAACGCGCGTTGTTCTCGCGGATCCAGTACGTCGACTACGTCACCATTGCCTGCCACGTCACCGGAATCGCGGATGGCGACGGGTACGTCCCAAGCAACTATCTTCCGTCACGGCCGGGAACCCCGCTGTTCTGGCACCACCGCCATCCCGACGCGGACGTGTACACGTTTTACGCGCTGGCCGACGGCACGCAGTCGGACGACGACCTCGTGCGCGGCATCGGCGATCTCGTCAAACAAATGAACGGCGCGCTTGGCGCCGTTCATGGCGTGACTCACTGGAAATACTTTCCGCACGTTTCGACGGAAACGATGCGTTCCGGGTTCTTCGACCGCGTCGACGCGCTGCAAGGATCGCGGCAGACCTACTACGTCGGCGAATCCCTCAACTTCAGCACCGTCGGCTTCGCGTCCGAGCACGCCGACGCGACCGTCAATCGATTCTTTACTCCGCGACCGTGACGACCAGCGTCGCGGTCGTTTCCGTCGCGCCGACGAGCGAGATCGCGTAGGGACCGGCAACCGTCGAGGTTCCGCGCTCGGTTCCAAGCACCGCGGTCGCGTCGGTTTCCATCGCGCCGCCCGACAGCTCGATGTTCGGGGAGAGCTCGCCCTGCCAGATGCACGCCACGCCCGGTTTGCAGCGCGAATCGTCGATTTGCGTCAGGGTCGCCTTCAGCCCATCCTCAAACGTGAGCGATCTGCCGACCGAGAGCATGATCGTGGAACCGAACGAGACGGACGAGTCCGGAAGCGGTGTCACGTTCGGCGCGCAACCGCCTCCGACGAGAAGAATGACGGAGATTGCGGCGAGCATCTGTCTCATATCGGGGCAATTGTACCATACGGCTCGTTGGGCTATACTTTTCCCATGAACCGCGCATTGCTGTCAGTTCTGATCGTCTCCCTTTTGTTGGCGTTTTCGACGATGGTCGGAATGTCGATTTTTGGCATGAACGGCGGCATGCATGCGGATATGGACACGACCGGGACGGATTGTCTCACGCATTGCCTGTCCGTTGCCTCGTCGACGACGACCGTTGTCTCGCCATCGGCGGTGACACTCGGTGTCATCCTTGTCGTTTTGGCGCTCGTGTTTTCGGAATGGCCGTTGGCAGTTCCCGCGTCTCCGCCGTTCGTTCTGCGGTGGCGCGAGGGAATCGGCAAGCTTCTGTTGGGACGAAATCTTTCCACGGTCATCCTGTTGGATTAAACCAAGCGGCGGTTCGCCATGTCGCGAATGCTGTTTGGTTTTTAATGACCAGAAGATATGGATATGACAACGTATAAGATCAAAGGAATGCATTGCGCCTCCTGCGCGGGCATCATCGAGAAGACTTTGAAAAAAACGGACGGCGTCATCAGCGCGGAGGTCAATTATGGGACGGAATCAGCGAAGCTTGCCTTCGACCCGGCGAAGACGAACCCGGAACAGCTCTCAAAGACCATTGAGCCGCTCGGATACACGCTCGTCCTCGGCCTGAGCCAGACGAAGAAGGAAAAGTTCGCGGAGATCGACGAAATGAAGGGAAACATCCTTTCGGTCGTCCCGCTGACCGTCATCAGCATGTTCATCATGGCCTGGGACATTCTCGCCCAATTTGGCATCGTCGCGGACATGCCCTTCGTCTGGAGCGAGTTCTTCCACCACCTGCTTCCGGTCATGGCGACGTACGCGTTGTTCGTCGTCGGAAAGCCGTACCTCGTCGGCGTCTACCGCTTTCTCCGCTACGGAAAGGCGAACATGGACACGCTCATCGGCATCGGTACGTCGGCGGCGTTTCTGTACAGTTTTGTTCTCACCGCGTTCGAGGAGACGCTCAAGCCGTTTTTGAACGTCGAGCATACGTATTACGACGTGACGATCGTCGTCGTTGCGTTCATCGCGCTTGGGAAATATCTCGAGGCGCGTTCGAAGATCAAGACGGGGGACGCGATCGAGAAGCTCCTGAACCTACAGGCCAAGACCGCGCTCGTCGTCCGCGACGGTACGGAGCGGGAGATTCCCGTGAGCGAGGTCGTCCTCGGCGACGTCATCGTCGTGAAGCCCGCGAGCAAGATCGCGGTCGACGGGATCCTCGTGGAAGGATCATCGTACGTCGACGAGTCGCTCGTCACCGGCGAGCCGATGCCGGTCCGGAAGGAACTGGGCGACGCGGTCGTGTCCGGAACCATGAATACGAGCGGTTCCTTCTCCTTTCGCGCGACGAAGGTCGGCTCGGAGACGATGCTCGCCCGCATCATCAAGATGGTCGAGGAGGCGCAGGGAAGCCGCGCGCCGATCCAGGCCCTGGCGGACAAGATCTCCTCGGTCTTCGTACCGATCGTCCTGGTCGTCGCGTTCGTCACCCTCGCCGCGTGGCTCGTCGTCGGAAGCCGCTCTCTCGGGTTTTCTCAGGCGTTGTCGAACGGCCTCGCGTCGTTCGTCGGCGTCCTCGTCATCGCCTGTCCCTGCGCGCTCGGGCTCGCGACCCCGACCGCGATCATCGTCGGCGTCGGTAAGGGCGCGAAGGAGGGCATTCTCGTGAAGGACGCGGCGACGCTCGAGAAGCTGTACAAGGTGAACACGGTCGTCGTGGACAAGACGGGAACGCTCACGAACGGCAAGCCCGAGCTCGTTTCCGTGCGCACGCTGGCCGATCTCGACGAGAGCCAGGTCGTCCGCGTCCTCGCGTCGCTTGAGAAAAAATCCGAGCATCCGATCGCGCACGCCATTACGAGCCATGCCGAGAAACAGAAGCTCGCGCCGTTTCCGGTT
>DAISXX010000055.1:0-6800 GCA_036825695.1 Patescibacteria group bacterium
TCGGCGGCATCATCACCACGGTGAAGGAGATCGTCACGAAGAAGGGCGACCCGATGGCGTTCGTGGGCTTCGAGGACCTGACGGGCCGCACCGAGCTGCTCGTGTTCCCGCGCACGTTCGCCGAGTTCAAGGACGCGCTTCTGCCGGACGCGATCGGGATCATTTCCGCGAAGGTGTCTCGGCGGAAGGGAAGCGGCGGCAAGAAAAAAAAGAGCGAGGACGACGTCGAGGACGATTCCGAGACCGAGGAAATCTCGCTCATCGTGAACAGCCTCGTGCTCGTCGACGACCATGAGGTCGCGGGGCTCGCCGAAACGTTGAAGTCCGGCGGATGGATCGACGAGGGCCAGCGGCAGAAGATCAAGGGGGAGGAGAAGAAGGCCGTGACGGCCGCGAAGGAGGCCTCCTTGTCCATCGCGCTGCGCGGTCGTCCCTCGCACGAGATGGTGGAACGCCTGCGCGAGCTCCTGAAGGCGCATCCCGGGGCGCGCCGCGTCTGCCTGCTCGTCGAGAGCGGCGGCCAGACGCGCAAGATCGAAACGGAGTACGCGGTGCACGAGACGCCGCAGCTCGTGGACGAGATCGCGGCGATCGTGGGGAGGCAGAACGTTGGCTCGTTCGACGGGTAAGTGGTATACTTGTTCCGAACAGGAGGAACCATGTCACCAGCCGCCAAAAAAACTACGCGCAAGGCCGCGCCGCCGGCGCCGTCGCTTAACATGTACCGCCGCATCGCGGTCGGGTTTGTCGTCGCGGTTGCGCTGATGCTCGGCGCGGTGCTGTTCGTATCGTCGGTGTCCGCCACCATCCGCGTGACCCCGGTGAAGACCACGCTCAAGGCCGAATTTCTCGCGGACGTCGTGAAGACGCCGACCAAAGATACGGAAGTGCGCGGCGCGGTGGTTTCCGCGACGGTCGGCAAGTCGGGCTCGTACGCGCCGAGCGGGCAGGGAACCAAACAGGTTGAGGCGAAGTCCGCCGGAACGGTCGTGATCCACAATACGTCGCAGAAGGTTCAGCCGCTCGTGGCAACCACTCGTCTGCTCACCGCCGACGGCGTTCTCTTCCGCATCGACAAGGACGTCAGCGTTCCGGCCGGTGGTTCCGTGGAAACCGGCGCCCATGCCGACGTGGTTGGCGCGACGGGCGACATACCGCCGACGCGCTTCACCATCCCGGGTCTGTCCGAATCGCTTCAGAAGCTCATCTACGCCGATTCCGCCGCCGCGTTCACGGGCGGCGTTTCCACGATTTCGGTCGTCAGTCAGCAGGACATCGACCAGTCGGCGCTGACCTTGCGCAACGAGCTTGAGGAACAGGTGAAGACCGCGTTGCGCGCACAGGCAAGCGAAACGTTTTCGGGCGAGGCCTACTCCTTCGAGATTCTTGACCAGACGAGCGACGTGCAGGCGGGTACCGAGGCGGGCGCCATCACGCTGACGATGTCGATCAAAGGAACGGCGGTCTTCTTCGACAAGGATGCGCTGAAGGGAACTGCCGCCCGCAAGCTGTACTCCGAGCTGCGGCCGGGCCAGGAATTCGGCACGCTCAACACGGACGCGGTGCAGGCGTCGGTCGACAAGGCCGATCCGGCAACCGGGCTCGCGAACGTCCATGTGTATCTCGACGGTGAGGCGTCGGTGTCGGCCGCGAGCAAGTCGCTCGAGCCGGGCCGGTTTGCCGGCCTTTCTGCCACGGACGTGAAGTCCCTGCTCGTGAAGGAAGGCATCGCCACGGACGTGTCCGTCAGCTTCACCCCGTTCTGGGTCACCCGCGTGCCGCAGCTGAAGGACCACGTGAACGTCGAAATCGAATAGCGCGTTTGACACGGTACCGCCTTGGCGGTACCGTGTTTGCATCGCAATGACAGGGAATACGTTCGTCCGAGACGGCCTTCGAGAGACCTGGAACCGTGGCTGGAAGTTCCGGGAGGCACGTCGAACGAATACCGTCCCTCGAGCGTTCGCGCGCCGGCGTCCGGCGCCTTAAGCGGTCCGTGAGGGAGACATCCCGCGGACAATTCGGGTGGAACCGCTCCGATGCCCATCGGAGTCCCGAACTTCACTTAATTCGTGAAGTTTTTTGATTCTATGAACGACGAACACCTGCAGCACTTCCGACACTCCCTGGCCCACCTGCTCGCCGCCGCCGTGCTCGAGCTCTGGCCGGACGCAAAGCGCACCATCGGTCCCGCCATCGAGGACGGGTTTTACTACGACTTCGCGTTCCCAACGCCCATCTCGGAGGAAGATCTTCCGAAGATCGAGGCCAAGATGCGCGAGCTGCTCCCCACGTTCACCGCTTTCGCGCGCGAGGAAGTGAACGCCGACCAGGCGCGCGCGACGTTTGCCGATAACAAATACAAGGTTGAGCTCATCAATGAGTTCTCCTCCGAAGGCCAAACGCTGACGCTCTACCGCTCGGGCAACTACGTCGACCTCTGCCGCGGCGGCCACGCGGAATCGCTTTCCGCGATCGATCCGGGATGTTTCGCGCTCACCAAGGTGGCCGGCGCCTACTGGCGCGGCGACGAGAAGAACGATCAGCTCACCCGCGTGTACGGCGTGGCGTTCGAGACGAAGGCGGAGCTCGACGCCTATCTCGCCATGATGGAGGAGGCGAAGAAGCGCGACCATCGCAAGCTCGGCGCCGAGCTCGGCTTGTTCGCGTTCTCGCCGCTCGTCGGGCCGGGGCTCCCATTGTTCACGCCGAAGGGAACCACGATGCGCCGGCTGCTCGACGAATTCGTCTGGTCGCTCATGAAGCCGTACGGCTATGAGCGCGTGCACATCCCGCATCTCGCGAAGTCCGACCTGTACAAGACCTCCGGCCACTGGGACAAGTTCTCTGACGACATCTTCCACGTGTCGAGCAAGAAGTCGGACGACCAGTTCGTGCTCAAGCCGATGAACTGTCCGCACCACACCCAAATTTTCGCCTGCGAGCCGCGCTCGTACCGCGACTTGCCGCTGCGCTTCTCCGAGGTGACCACCGTGTACCGCGACGAGAACACCGGCCAGCTCGCCGGCCTTACGCGCGTTCGCAGCATCACCCAGGACGACGCGCACATCTTTTGCCGGCTCGACCAGGTAAAGGACGAGGCGCGCGGCATCTACGAGATCATCACGAAGTTCTACGAGGCGTTCGGGATGCCGCTTTCCATTCGTCTTTCGGTGAACGACCCGGCGCGTCCGGAGAAGTACCTCGGCGGCGCGGAGGTGTGGGAGAACGCGGTCGCGACGCTCAAGGGTCTGCTCGACGAGATGGGGAAGGGATACGAGCTCGGCGTGGGCGAGGCCGCGTTCTACGGGCCGAAGATCGACTTCATGGCGCATGACGCCATCGGCCGCACCTGGCAGCTCGCCACCATCCAGCTCGACTTCAACCAGCCGGAACGCTTCGGCCTCGAGTACGCGGATTCCGACGGCACGAAGAAGCGCCCGGTCATGGTGCACCGCGCCATCTCCGGCTCGCTCGAGCGCTTCATGGCCGTGCTCATTGAGCATTACGCCGGCGCGTTCCCGATGTGGCTCGCCCCGACGCAAATCCGCCTTGCCTCGGTGAGCGACGCGTTCGTCCCGTTCGCGCTCGAGCTCAAGAAGAAGCTTACGGATGCCGGGCTGCGCGTGGAGCTCGACCAATCCGACGAGAAGGTCGGCAAGAAGGTTCGTTCGGCCGCGATGATGAAGATCCCGTGGACGCTCGTCGTCGGCGCCAAGGAAGCCGAGGGCGGCGATTGCAAGGTCAACGTGTTCGGGAGCGAGGAAGACCTCGTGATCCCGCAGGCGGAACTGGTCGCGCGCGCGATCGAGTCCGCAAAAATCCCCTCCTGAGGAGGGGATTTTCGTTTGCCTACTTAATTTCGTGGACACTCTTCATGAGGTCGAGGAAGGCGCGTTCCTGCTCTATCTTTCGTTCGAAGTCGAGACGCTTCGACGCCTCTACGGCTTTGCTCGGCCCGTTGAGCGCGTCGTGGATGGCTCGAATGTCCTCGATGGACGCGCGCAGTTGCGCGGCGCGTTCCTTGGATTTCATCTGCTGGTACTCCTTTTTGCCCGGCATGGACGCGAAGATCTTCAGGGCGTCCTCGAGGTTGCGGACGTCGCCCGGCTTCCGAACCTGGCGCTTGGCGGCGACCTCCGTTTTCGTGGGAAGATATTCTTCCGCCTCGATGTCATCGATGGACGGCGTGGTGACGTTGGCTTCCGGCATTGAATCCGCCATCGTGCGTTGGTTCTCGGCCACGGTGTCGAACGAGGCTACCTGGTGGGTTTCCTCGCCGCGTTGGGAGGAGGGTTGGTATCTCGCAAGATCGACGCCACCCTTGGCAGCGGCTCCGAGGCCGAGCGCGAGCATGCCGCGTTTCATCCATTTGCCGAGCCCGGACGATCCGAGGCGCTGCAGGAATCCGGGCTGTTGCGGCTCGTTGTCCACGAGGTCATCGGTCAGGTCCGGAGTCTCGTCCGGTTCGGCCATGCCTTCGCGCAACCACGCGTCGCTGCCGAATGCGGCGGGCGCGCGGGGGTTCTCTCTGACGGGAACCAGGGTGGATGAGGGCCGCGTTACTTCCCGTGATTTTGCAAGGCTTCCGTTTTTGTCGACGGTCGTTTCCGCCTTGGACCTTGCCACCGGTCCGTCGCGATCCACGTCGGTCGTGGATTCGTCGGACCATTCGCCGGCCGGAACGCTTGCCGGCAAGTCGGGGGAATTGTTCAAATCGCTCGCGCGCTTCATCCGTGAAAGCGCATCCCGATAGTTTCGCTGGCCGGCGTCCGTCTTTCCGTCCGCCTTGTGCAGCCGCTCGACGCTCATGCCGTTCATGAGGCGCGCGACGTCGCGCCCCGTGATGTATCCGTCCAAGCCTTCCGCCGTCGCCTTGTCCATCACGTCTTCCGCGGACGCGTCCGGGTTGGACGCGATGAATTCCTTGGCCCATTCGGCCGTTTGCTTCAAAATTTTGCTATCGAGCTCGTTGGCTTCCTTGCCCGATTCCATCCCTTCGAGCTTGGAAATTTCCGATCGGATGTCTCCCACGAGGTCGATGACGTCTGGTTCCAATTCCTTCTCCTCGTCCTCGTCGATGATTTCGATTGAATCCGGCTTGGCAACCCGCAATCCTCCGACGTATTCCGGAAGGTTCCGCGTAAGGTCCGCGCGGGCGGCCTTGGTGGAAAATTCGGGAGAGTTCGAGGGGATCCCGGCCGCCTCAAGCTTCTTCGCGACGCGCTTCACGTTGTTGACGGCAGCCTTCCAGGCCCCGTTGTACTGATCGTCTTCCTGGACGGCGCCTTCCAGCTCGTCTCCGTCCACCCCTTGTTTTCGGAGCTTTTCGAGGCGTCTCGTCGCCGCGACCATCTTCTTGTGCGCCGCGTCTGTCGTGTCGAGGGCCTTGGCGTAGACTTTCGCGAGTTCAACCTGCTGTTCCGTCAACGGACGATCCTCCAACGCAATCGGGCCGACCGTCTCGGCGAGGTCCGCGATTTTACGTGACGCCTCGGCGAGAATTTTTCCTCGGACGGCGTTTTCCAAATTGCGCTTCGCGCGCGGGCCAGCCGAAGAGTTGAACGCCTCGGTGAACACGCGGCCGCGTTCCGACTGGAGGGACGCGCGCAGGCTATCGGCCACGAGTCCCGTGTGACCCGACTCCCGCACGGCCTTGTCCACAAGATTATCGTACTCCTTGTACGCCTCAACCGCGTCCTCCATGACCTTGTATACGGCGCCCTGCACGTCGCCTTCCTTGCGGGCGAGCGCGAGGATCCGTTCCTTGTTCGATCCCATCAGATCCGCGACGGCCGCCGCGTCGAGCGTTTCGCCGGCGGTCACGGCGTTGATCGCGCGCTCAAATTCTCTGTCCGCGCGCTCCTCGGCTTTTTTTAAATCCTCACGCGACATGGAAACGAAACGTTCCTTGCCGTCCTTGTCAACGATTGAGACGCGTTCCGTGCCCGCGCCCTCGCCTCTCGTCTGGCGAATGCCAAACAGCCTCGTCTTGGCGTCGATGTTTTTTCGGAGAGGCTTGTCATCCTCCTGCGGGGCAGGGGCGCGACGTTCGGCAGAGCTGCGTGGCATAGCGTGTGCGGTTAATTGCAAACAGGATAGCATCATTTTTGCGAAAAATCAAATGCGGCTTGGCACTCTTGACGAAAGTTTAAAAAACGGTTAGGGTGGGACTCTCGATCAGACGGTCGAGCCAGCATACGGAGAGGCGACCATGGGAATCCTGATTCGGTTGAACGACGTTCGATCCGTCGTCGGGACGGACGATCCTCGAGACGATCGGCTCGCCGGCCCCCGGGACATCCCGATCGGCGAATTGATCAAGTCGTTGTCCGTGCCGAGCCGGCTGGGCGAGACGATGCCCTTCCGTCGCGGCGACGCATCGATCCTGTTCGAGCATCTGCTCAAGTTCCGCGACGCGGCGTTCTGGGACAAGGAAGCCTGCGCCCGCGTCCGTCGGGAGATTCTTACGCTCATGACGGCATCGCTCGCGGACAAGCGCGCGTACGCCGAGCGCAGGCTCGACGAGGTCGGCAACCGCCAGTTCGCCATTGGCTACCGCGCCGCCGAGGCGTGGGTCGTCCGGCCGCTCGAGGCCTTTACGGCCGCGATTCGTGCCGCCTGCGATGCCCGTCGGGAGTACCTCAACGACAACCGCCTGGCGTTCCTCCGCGCCTCGTTCCTCGTTTGCCTCTTCGAGGCAAACGCACCTTCCGGACCGGCCGTCGTGCCGCGTCCGTTCGTGCCCCACGCCCCCGCTCACGGCTCGGCCCTCCCGGTCTCGCGTCCCCGCCCCCGAC